>DJSB01000034.1:0-4478 GCA_002437945.1 Christensenella sp. UBA6345
GTTTGGCGTAATCTAGGCGGGACAATAACATTATGTAAATAATAGACTTTAACACCATTAGTAAGATTTGCTAATGGTGTTTTTTTAGATTATGACACATATAATTATGATTTTAGTCAAATAATGTATGGTTTCTGTCATAAACATACTGTATTGATTCTACCCATAGTTAACCATAAATAATTATTTTTCATATATGTTAATATGTTTTAGGAGAGTTTTTATGAATATCGAACAACTATTATCATCAATATATGATTTAAGAGATATTGAAGGTGTGGACATAGAAGTGTTGGGTTTTAGTACTTTCAATAGACCTATATATGTCGCACATATCGGCAATTACAATGGTAAGCAAATCTTTATGGAAGGCGGTATCCATGCTAGGGAATATCTATCTTCTTTATTTTTAATAGAAGAAGTTAAGTATCTGGCAGAAATTTATAATTCAAATCCATTTAATGGTGGTTTTTATGTTGTGCCTGTAGCCAATCCCGATGGTATTGCCCTTGTATTAGATGGTATAGAAAGTGTATCGTGTGAAAAACAAAAACAAATACTACAACTTATTAACAATGGTAGCAATGATTATTCTTTGTGGAAAGCCAATGGTTTAGGTGTTGATCTTAATGTTAATTTTAATGCCGAGTGGGGTAAAGGTACACAGAATGTGTTTTGTCCTAGTCCGTACAATTTTGTAGGGTTTTATCCTAATAGCGAACGTGAGACACAAAGTCTAATTGATTTTTTATTCCTTACCAATCCGCAAGCAAGTATTTCTTGGCATACTAAAGGCGAAGTAATTTACTATGGATTTTATACTTTAAGTGATAGTTCGCTTGAAAGGGATTATAAGATAGCGCAAGAAATATCAAAAGTTAATGGCTATGAAATTGTTAAGACTTCGGGTAGTGTTGGTGGATTGTCTGATTGGGTAAGTATGTACCTTGATGTTCCGGCATATACTATTGAACTGGGTAATGTTAATTTGCCACATCCACTAGGACGTGAGCAATTGGATACTGTATTTAAAGATAATCAACGTGTACCTTTAACTGTATTAAATAACTTAAATTAATTGTGTGTTAAACATTGAAAAATATGTAGAAAAATGATATGATATGAGTATGAGAAAATTAATCAAACCATATCAAGAAGATGCTATGTTCCACTATGTGGTTAAAAAAGCACTTAAAAAACATAAAGCATTTCCGTTTAGTCAAAGTGTCTATGAAAAACTTACTATGGATTGTAATGGCAAGACCTACGGAGATATGTTAAGAGATGATTACACTTCGGGGTATTGCTATTTTTATGCGACCTTGCTTTGTAAGGCTTTACCAGATAGTATACTTCGATTGGGTGTTCTTAATACTTTAAATACAGACCACGAATATTATTATTCGGAGTTTGGTCATGCATGGGTAGAATTTAATAACTTCGTGTATGACACAAGTTCAAAGATGATATTTAATAAAGATTTTTATTATCAACATTATGATGCTAGTGTTAAAGAAACATACACTCATATAGATTTAGAGAATCCAGATATATTCTTTAAACTTGCAGTTAATGCGGTAAAAGACAGAGAAGAAAAAATAGATTTTATGTTTAAGATGTTGCCATATGGGTATAGCCCATCTAACGATATTATAGAAGAAAGCATAAAGAAAGTTAATTCAGAGTCTGTCCTTAATCATATACAAAAAGATCTAAATGATTTAGATGAACAAATTTATGCTCAAAAGAAACAACAATAACAACACTAAAAATGGTGTTGTTTTTTTGTGATTATACACATTAAAAGAAATTTTGGTTAATATTCAATATTGACTATGGTTATTGGCGGTGCTACAATAATTATTGTAAAAATAGGGGTGTAAAATATGGAACAACCAAAGTTACCAAAATTAAATGAAGAAATTGAAAATTATAAAAGACAGTTTCAATTAAAGATAAGTGAGAATAATCTTAATTCTTATAACCCAAACAATGAAAAAGATAATTTTATTTCTTTAGGTTTGGATTATAATCCAGAATTAAGTGTTGATATTGCCGAATATAAAACTCAAATGGCAAAAACAAAAGAACAAGTTGCTCGTTTAGAAACAATATCTGAACTTAAAAAGACTACTATAAAAAATATGCATAATAATGTTAAGATTAATAGATATTATATAGATAAAAAATATGGTAAAGACGAACAATTCTTGTATGAATATTCTATTACTGTGGGCGGTGTAAATGTATTCAAGGTAATAAGACCTGTCGATAAACCACTTGATGAAATAGGTGTGTTGGAAGCATATCGAGACCGAACAATGCTTTTAGAATATGACTATGATGTTAAAAAGTATAAAGAAAGTCTAGGCAAATTGGGGCATATTAATATTTATGACGATAGTGATACTTACGGTAAAGATAATGTTAAGGAATACAAAAAACTTGCCTATAAACAAAATGAAGTAAATAGTTTGCTTGATGATCTAAAATATAAACGTGTATTGGGCGCTACCTATCGTGAAGTGTTGGACGAAATTAAAGCAAAACAAAAAGAAATGTCCACTGCTACCCAAACTATTCAACACAAACTAGAACGTGCATCTACTGATATCTATACTTTGGCTACACTTAATATGTTTAAACGTCATTATAAGTCTTTGGCTACTACCAACAATTCATTGCTTACATTTAGACGAATGTTAAATACAGATAATCATATAATTAACAAACATACTAATGATATTTTTAACAATTTTGATACAGGTATGACAGCATATAATTTGGCTAACAATTTGTTTGAACAAAATAAGAAGTTGGCTTATGATAAAGAAAGTAATACATATAAATCAAAATGGGTTAATATTGAAGACGAAAAATATGTTGAAAATTTAGGTAAAACTTTACCATCTTATGTTAAAGTTGATACTAATGGACGATATTTAATAGATATTAATAATGCTAGATTTGAAGATTTAAGTATTGATTGGCAGATAGGTAACTTTGCTTTGGCACAATTGGTTATGGGTATTGCTCGTACTGATTGTACTTCAGATGATATATGTAAAGTTGTTACCAATAATCCTTGGTTAAAAATAGCAGAAGATAAGATTGTGGGTTGCAATATTAATTTACCAGTAAAAGAATTGGAAAATAAAAATTTGCTTATTGATGTGATTAACGATGCAGGCACACAAGCAATCCATCAAAAACTTAAATAATATCAATGTTTTAAGAGATGTAATTTACATCTCTTTTTTGTTTTTATTATAAACTTCATATTGGAGATATTTATAACAATCTGCGTCACGATGACGTCCGCTATTAATATAATAACAGCCGCTATTGATGACAGTCGCTAATTAATATTGTTAATATATAATAATTATATATAATATTTATAAACAATATATAAAAAGTGATGTGGATAGGTTAATTTGGTTTTGAATTATTTTAATTGCCTATTTACATTAAAGTGTTAGTAAATTAGAAAGAAAAGCGAACAAGTGGCTAATAAAATATAGATATTTACTCGGTAGAAAAATAATATTTGATGGCGATTAATAGTTTCTAATATCAAATAAAGAGATAAAAGTCATAAAATATTATAAAACAACATATGGTTAAAATGCACAAAAGTTAAACATAAAGCAGGTAAATGAGAAACACACGGAGCGGACGTGAAGTGTGTTTCTCAACTATCTAAAAAAGTTTTTAAAAAAGTTTAAAAAAAGTGTTGACTTACTAAATCCATAATGATAGAATAACCTTGCGTAAATCAAAAAACGCAAAAGCACATTGACAACTGCATAATATATATATCAATAAAGGATATAGAGTAGAGCAAGTTTAAGTTAAGAAATAACTAACAACGAGTAATACGAAATATTTCAATTTTAAGGAAGAACAAAAGTTCAAACGTTTTAAACAAAAACCAAGAAAATCGACGAAATACGATCAAGCGAAAAAGAGCGTATGGTGGATGCCTTGGCACTAGACGCCGATGAAGGACGCGATAAGCTGCGAAAAGTTACGGTTAGCCGCAAGTAGGCAATGACCCGTAAGTATCCGAATGTGGGAACACACTAGAATTAATCTTCTAGTATTAATACATGAATACATAGTGTATTAAAGGGAACCTTGGGAACTGAAACATCTTAGTACCAAGAGGAAAAGAAAGTAAAAAAACGATTACCTAAGTAGTGGTGAGCGAACGGGTAAGAGCCCAAACCTATGGTAGCAATACGATAGGGGTTAGGTACTGCAACGAAGTGAAATAAGTTATTGTAATTGAAGATAGTTGGAAAACTACACGAAACAAAGTAAAAGTCTTGTAGGTGAAACAATAATGAATCATGAGCAGATGACCAGAGTAATACCGAGCACGAGGAATTTGGTATGAATGAGCGAGGACCATCTCGTAAGGCTAAATACGATCTAGTGACCGATAGCGAACAAGTACCGTGAGGGAAAGGTGA
>DJSB01000034.1:4518-5091 GCA_002437945.1 Christensenella sp. UBA6345
GAGTGAAAGAGAACCTGAAACCATATGTTTACAAACGGAGGAAGCGAGTTAAATTGCGACCTCGTACTTTTTGTAGAACGGGCCGGCGAGTTACGGTATGTAGCAAGGTTAAGTAATTAAGTTACGGAGCCGAAGCGAAAGCGAGTCTGAATAGGGCGAATCAAGTTGCATATCGTAGACCCGAAACCCAGTGACCTATCCATGAGCAGGTTGAAACAAGGGTAAAACCTTGCGGAGGACCGAACCCACGTCTGTTGAAACATCCGGGGATGACTTGTGGATAGCGGAGAAATTCTAATCGAACTGGGATATAGCTGGTTCTCCTCGAAATAGCTTTAGGGCTAGCCTCTAGCGAAGATATATGAGGGTAGAGCACTGAATGGATGCGGGGGTTTCGCAACCTACCAAATCTTATCAAACTCCGAATATCATATATTAATACTAGGGAGTCAGGCGGTGTGAGATAAGTTTCATCGCCAAAAGGGAAACAGCCCAGATCTACAACTAAGGTCCCCAAGTTTATGTTAAGTGGAAAAGGATGTTTAATTGCTAAAACAACCAGGATGTTGGCTT
>DJSB01000034.1:5172-5310 GCA_002437945.1 Christensenella sp. UBA6345
GAAGATGTAACGGGGCTAAAACATAACACCGAAGTTTAGGGATAGGAGAGATCCTATCGGTAGAGGAGCAATGTGTACCGGGCAGAAGCCAAACCGGAAGGGTTGGTGGACTGTACACAAGAGAGAATGCCGGCATGA
>DJSB01000044.1:0-682 GCA_002437945.1 Christensenella sp. UBA6345
ATAGACTTTAGTCTGCTTTAATTGCTTACAAAATAAAAAAGAGTATAGCAATTACTTGCTATACTTTTTTGTCATCTACATTTATTTTATATCTATCCAATATCGTTCCAACCATACTTTTCTATTAGGCTCGTATCTAGTATCTTCATAGATACCACCATTATTAAGTATACATTTTTTTGAACCTACATTTTCTTTTCTGCAAGTTATCAATACTCTGTTTAGATTAAGGTTTTTACATTGTTCTAGTGCTAGTTTAAGTTGGGCAGTACCATAACCTTTTTGACGTTGGTCATATGCAATACAGTAGCCTATGTGTCCGCCATAATTAAGTAAATAATCGTTAAGGCTATGTCTTATCTGTATCATACCTACTAGTTGGTTATCACTTTTTCTTATGCAAAGATATTGTGTGGCTGGTAAAAAACCATTGGGTAAATTTTCGCCTTTTGCCCAATCAATTGATTGTTTAATAAAAGTATCAACATCTATATCTTTTAAGTTGCCAGTCCCGTCCATATTAGAATTGTTGGCAAGTATAAGATTTTTAAATTCTTCAATTTGCTGGGCATAATCATAACTTACAAGTTTTAATTCTAGATCCATATATACTCCTGTACTATTAAAGATTATTAATAATTTTATTGTATCAAAATATTGTATATTATCGGAAGTTAGACGA
>DJSB01000044.1:752-11932 GCA_002437945.1 Christensenella sp. UBA6345
CACAAGATATTGTGGTGTTGCGATTAGCAACTTGGGTTGTGAACAAAGTGAACAACACAACATCACATAGATTATATTTAACAATGTTTTTATATTTTTCTAGTTAGATAAAAAACACAACATAAAAATATACTTTCTATGTTGTGTATATAATGGGGTGAAATATGGGGTTCGAACCCACGACCTTCAGAGCCACAATCTGACGCTCTACCAACTGCGCTAATTCCACCATACAGTGCACATAATGTGCACTATTGATTTTCTATTATTTTTTAAGACGGGCAAGGATATTGTCTAACAATTTATCATCTTCTACTTTTTCTTGGCTAAAGTTAAACATATCTTTTAAGGTTACATAATTATTGTTTACTTCGTCTTCGCCAATAATTATTACATAAGGGATTTTTAATTTATCGGCATAGTTAATTTTGTTTTTAAACTTTTTATCTTCTAGATACAATTGACATGGTATACCGCCTAGTCTTAATTTACTAGCAACTGCATAGCCTTTTTCTATCGAATTATCGTCCATAGGCAATATCAATACGTCTGCTATACTTGATTTAGTAGATTTAATTAGATTGTTTTCACATAGTTGATAGAACAATCTAGTTATACCTATAGCAATACCTACGCCCGGTAATTTTTGCTCGGTATAATATTCAGCCAAGTTATCATATCTACCACCACCGCATACGCTACCTAAATTAGGGTAGTCGTTAAGTATGGTCTCGTATACAGTACCAGTATAATAATCTAGACCCCTTACAATAGTAAGTTTAATCATAAAGTATTTATCAGGTACACCTTGCATACGTACACATTTAACTACTTCTTCTAGTTCGTTAACACCTTCTATATATGTGGCATTGGTAAAACCAGAATTCTTTAACATATTTAGTTTTTCATCAGTAGTGCCAGTAAAGGTTAAGAAATTAATCAATCTATCGCATACTTCTTGACTTACTTTGTAGTCATCTAATAAACAGCCAACAACATTGTCTTTACCTATTTTGTCGAACTTATCTATAAGTCTCATAATTTCTGTTTTTTCATTGGTTAGTCCAAGTTCTTCAAACAATCCATTAATTATCTTTCGGTTGTTAAGCATAATGGTAAAGTCGCCAAAATCTAAACTTTTAAATATTGAATATATTACAGCAGGGTATTCGGCATCATTTTTAATAGATAAAGTGTCTTTGCCTATAGTATCAATGTCGCATTGATAGAATTCTCTGTATCTACCTTTTTGTGGTTTTTCTCCACGATATACTTTGCCTATCTGATACCTTTTGAAAGGGAATTCTAATTCGTTCATGTTAGCAGCGACAAATTTGGCTAGTGGAACGGTTAGGTCAAAACGTAAACATAAATCATTATCGCCTTTAGTGAATCTATAAATTTGTTTTTCTGTTTCGCCACCTGCTTTAGCAAGTAGAACTTCAGATTTTTCAATAATAGGTGTGTCTAGTGGTAAAAATCCAAAAGATTCATAAACCGATTGAATTTTAGATTTTATTTCGTTAAATAATATTTGCTCTTTAGGTAATAGTTCCATAGTACCTGGGAGAGTTTTTGGTTCAATAATACTCATTGTATTTCTCCTATATTAATTTTATTATATCTAATAATTTTTTATGGTAAGCATTAAATTCTGGTATATACATTTGTTCGTCTGGTTTGTGTGCAAATTTTAAATCGCCAACTCCCCATATTAAAGCATTAGCACCCAGTTGAGTAAAATATCCGGCTTCTGTAGACGCAGTGTAGATACTAGTAGTTTCGCCTAAATAATCGACTATGCGTCTAGTTGTGTCGTCCATGATATTTTCAAAAGGTGGTATGCTAAATACCAAGTTACAATTAATTGTACAACCAAAGTAGATTTTTTCCAAATCAATAATCAAGTTATTTAACTGGCTATTAACAAAGTCTATTGTTTTTTCATTAAATGTGCGGATTTCGTATCTAATAATGCATTTATCTGGGACAATATTGCATACAGTTCCACCATTAATAATACCCACATTAAGAGTATCTGTTCCTATCTGGGCGGACAATTCTTCTAGTTTGTTAACAATTTTTGAAGCAATGTATATAGAGTTAATACCATTTTGTGGCATACTTGAGTGGCACGATTTACCGTTAATAACTATTTCATTTTCATAGAATCCTTTACTGCCTACAACTGGGCGACTACAACTTGGTTCACCTATAATGGCATATTTAGGTTTAATATTGTTGTCGATAAAAAATTGTTTAATTTCTTTTATGCCGTACATATCGGTTTCTTCATCACAACTTAATGCTATAATTATAGGCTTATTAGTTTCTTTTAGATTATCTATATTGTTAATAATACTAGCCGTAAATGCTTTCATATCTATTACACCTAGTCCATAAGCAATATCTCCGTCTATGGTTATAGTGTTGGGTTGACTATTCCATAAATCGTTAGGCCATACAGTATCTATGTGTCCAGAAAGTACTATTACATCATTAACATTGTTAAGGCGGGTATTGATACCAGCGATTATGCTGGTAAGTATACCATCAGGATTGGGTAATAGACGATAGTTAATATTATATTTTTCAAAGTAATTAGTTATATAAGAGATTATTTGTTGATTGTTTGATTTTGTATCGTAAGATTTAATGTTGATTAAATCACTTAAAATTTTTATGTTATCCATATTATTATTCCTTTTAATTTTTATTTTGCCGTGACATTTTTAGGATTAATATGATTAACATAATTAAAAAAAATCAACGGCAAGTGCCGTTGATAGGTTTATCAATTAAAAATGAGATAACTTTATAACGGCATAGCAAAAAGTTACTTGCCGTAAATAATCAGCAAGTAATGATTAACTATGATGATGTAAAGTTACAAATAAGTTAGTCATTTCTTTATCTCCTTGCTATATTTTTACAACTTTTTTCTCATAATGTCAATACAAAAATTAAAAAAAATATTAATACTTTTTAAACTAAATTTTTCACTATTTTGGGTTTATTAATTATATTAATAAAAGGTAGAATTGACGTAAAGTTGCTACAATCACATACTTAACTTTACCCCGTCTGATTATACTCAAGGAAGTTTATGCAAGCGGCACGTAGTGGCATTTGATATAAACTGACGCCGAATCAAATCTAGGTGGACATTGTGTAACAATGGTTGTTGCAATTAGCAACTTAAATTTTAACTTGTTTAAAATTTAACACCGCCTAGATTACGACAAACAAGTTTGTCGCTTGTTCGCTTTGCTCCCAAGTTCGACTGACGCTCATAATGACAGGCGGGGGATTAGACAACTTGACATAATATACTATTGTATTAAAAGGCAACGTATAATTGTGGCTAGTATTTGTTATTGCTGGTACACTTATCAAATATTATTACACGTGCAGTTTATATTTTTTGTTAACCAACGTGTACCTTATACATGTCATTCTGAGCGTAACGTAGTGTAGTCGAACCCGCAAGGGCAACAACGTAAGTTGTTGGAATCCCAAAACGTAAAGTTGCTACAACCACATACTTAACTTTATCCCGCCTAGATTACGCCAAACNNGTTTGTCGCTTGTCCGCTTTGCTCCCAAGTTCGACTGACGCTCATGACGACAGGCGGGTAATAAGACATCTTAATATAATATATTAATTTTTAATAGATTGAAAACTAATAAATTACTTCCAATTTTTATAATAATATTTTTTCTATTTCTGCCCAACTTGATACTTTAATAATGTTATTTTTTTCTAGTTCTTCATCAGATATATCTCTATTGTGATAAGACAACATCATAATACGAGTGCCTATATCTCCCATAAGATTTTTAGGGCGGTCATCTATCATAACATCGGCTTTAAATATGTTTTTACCACCGGTAAATATAAAATGTTCGGGATTAAGGAAAGGAAAATGTTTAAGTAAAAAATCGTATTTATATTTAAAATATATACCACTATCTTCAAGCAGACAGAACATTGCACAAGCCGAGCATATATAAATATCATAGACTTTGCTTAATTTTTCTATTGTTTCTATAGCACCGTCTAGAAATTCTACATTTTCGTACATATTTTTATTTTTAATAATCTCATAAAATTTTTGTTTATTTTCGTCATCGCCTAATACGTCATCTATATAATATGTAGTAAAATCAGTTAGTTGATAATCAGTGCCTAAAAAGTTGTTGATTTCTTGCATTAATGTAGGGTGACATATTACTTCGTCTACATCTATAAGTAATTTTTTCATAAGTACTCCTATTAGTATGATTGTTATTATGTTAACACAAAATCTATGTTTATCAAAAACATTAAAAGATGTTACGTATTATTTTTGTTAATTGGGACATTTATGGAATTAAAATGCAATTATTTTTTAAAAAAGAATATAAACCATATTAAATTAATTCTGTTATTCTCATTTTTGATGTATACTAATCAAGACAAAATTAAAAGGAAGAGATTATGGAGATATTTTTAAACATACTATTTTTGATTATCGGTATGGTATTGCTTATTAAAGGTGCAGATTTCTTTGTAAGTGGTGCTAGTGCCGTAGCAAAAAAATTAAAAGTGCCATCAATTATTATTGGTCTTACCATTGTGGCACTAGGTACTAGTCTACCCGAACTTGCTGTTAGTGTTACAAGTGCTATAAAGGGTAGCGTTGACTTATCAGTAGGTAATATAGTAGGTAGCAACATCGCTAATATGTGTTTGATACTTGGTATGTCAGCATTATTTAACACTATGAAGTTAAGTGATAACACACGTAAGTTTGATTTACCATTTATGGTATTAGTTACCGGCGTACTACTATTGTTTAGTTGTGACGTATTACTTGATGGCGGAAGTCAAGCGATTGTAAGTAGAAGTGAAAGTATATTGTTGTTGGGATTATTGGTGTTCTATACCATCACCCAAATCAAACATACAAAAAGCGAAAACCAATTCTGTGAAAGCAATCAACCAGTAGTTGAAAAAACAGATTTAACTTCGGAAAAATCTAGCGAAACAATAAATAATGAAAAAGAAGAAAAACCAGCCGAACAAAAACAAGAAAAAGAACTTAAAGTTTGGCAAATTATATTGTATCTAGTATTTGGTTTGGCTGCAGTAGTGTTTGGTGGCGAATGTGTGTCTAGTACAGCAAAATTCCTTGCTATTAAAGCGGGTATGAGTGAAGCCCTTGTAGGTCTTACCATTGTAGCAGTAGGTACTAGTCTACCAGAACTTGCTACTTCAGTTATTGCCGCTCGCCGTAACGAAACTGATTTAGCACTAGGTAATGTAATAGGTAGTAACATTGTTAATATAGTATTAATCTTGGGTGTTGTAGGTACTATTTCTCCTATGACTATGAGTTTAACTATATTAACAGATTTAGTAATTTTGTTTGTATTTACACTTGTATTTGTTGCTATGAGTTTAAGAAAGAAACAGGTTGGTAAACTTGAAGGTATAATATTAATAGGTATGTATGTATCATATATTACTTTTGCTGTAATTAGAAACTATTGCTTTTAATTAAGATAGTTAATGATTTAGCGATAGATGTTAGTAATTAAAAATAAAAAGTATAGCATTTAATTTGCTATACTTTTTTTATCTTTTGGTTAATTGTATTATTTATCTTTTTTCTCTGTGTATTCGAACCAGTTTTCTCCGATAAATGGTGTTAAAGCCATAACGAAAGCATCGTGAGTTAAGTCTCCACGAGTGATTACACCTTTTGATATAAGGCTTATACCACCAGCACCCGCTCTAATATTGTTTTCGTGGAAAATACGATCAATAACTTTGCCTAGGTCTGTAGCAATAATTTCGTCTACTAGACACTCTGGTACTGGAAAACCTGCACTAGTGCCAAAACCTTCTTTGCCGTTCTTGTCTCTGACTACGGCTATGTTAGTGATTACCCATTTGCCTAAACTATTGGTAATACCAGATTCTATAGCGACATAGTAGTCGGCAGTTATACCTTTTTCAGAAGCAAGACGACATAAATTATCTACACGATTCTTTGCTCCTTGATAAGTTTCTAGATTAACAGGTTGTTCTGGAACATTGGATTCTACACTGTATCCTTCTATCTCATAATCTTTAAAAAATTCGCCAAATGCTTCTTCTGCGCCTTTAATTTTTGCAGGATTCTTGGTTGCAATTAGTACTTTCATTTTTTATCTCCCTTTGTAAATAATTTATTGCTTTATCTAATACAACGTCACGTTTGTGATTAAAATCATCTATCGTGATAGGTATTTTAATATCTGGTTGTATACTTCCAGTAGTCCCAAAAATATTGCTAAAATCCCATAGACGTATCGAACAAGAAAAACGTTTATCTTCTACTTGTAAATTTTTATTATATCCATAGGACTTTGCTGCTCCACCAGTACCGCTATATCCCATTATGGTAGCATGACAATGTTGCTTAAATCTTGCTACTGCGAATCTACCAGAAGAAAATACTGATGGATTAATAAGTACAACACCGCTCATATTTTTATCCATAATATATTGTTGTATAGGATTAAGTAGTTCGGAGTTGCCACCAGTATTATTGCGGACATCTAATATGTATCTAGTACAATTATTGTCTTCAATAGTCTTTTTTACATCTTCAGTAAATTGAGATATAGGGTAGTCTTTGTATTCACTACAAGATTTATATTCTATGATGGCTATTTTACCATCATTATGTACACTATATGGACATTGTGACTTAACTTGAAGATTGTCTGTGATTGTAGCAACTACTTTTCCTGTATCATATACAATATCTATGCCATTGTCATAACACCCTAACATCTCATAAGTATAGCCGTTGCGTATAAGTCTATTAACTACTACTGTAGCCCACTCGTTTGTCTCGTAATTAGCAAGACTAGTTAAAGTATTGGAAAGAGCGGGTATAGACATACCACATATACTTTTTACTTCGTGATAGACGTCATCAATACTGATATAACATTTGTTATCAAAATAAAAAAGTTTTTGGTCTAGACTTTTGTAAGGGATAAAATACGAAGTATGAGCATCTTTAAATAGATGAAAAAGTTTAAGCATTTCTAGGTCAAATCTTTTGTTGTCCCATGAGTCTATATCGTCTAAATTAGTGATATAATTATTAAGTTGTTCCTTGCTAATATCATGATAAAGATTGATATGATTATCTTCTAAAGTACTTATGATATTAGTTAATAATTCACTGTTTTTCATACATATATATTATACCATATTTACATAAAAATTGCACCCACTTTCTCCATATTTCTTACTTTTTCTTTTCTATATATTTAGCGAGTTTATATCATTAAATATATTATTTAATAACACAAAGTATATGGTTATTGTCAAAAAGTATATGTTTGTGATTATATTTTTGTATTAAAACAAATGTGGTTGTGTAACTAATATCTATATTTAATTATGGCTATATGGTGGTATTAATTTGACTTAAATTAATTATATGTGTATGATAAAGGGGTAAAGGGATTTTAATGGTTAAATAGGGCTATTAATTTTCAATAAAAATAATAAGGAGATATTTATATGAAATATACCAAGCCTATTGTAGTAGGACTAGCACTTACAAGTTGTGTATTATGTGCGTCTTGCTCTAACAAATCTACTATTGCTAATGCAGAAAATTTTAAAATTAATAATGTAGAAAGTTTAACTGCAGTAAAGAATTTTAAAAAAGATTTTAATATTATTGCTTCAAGTGAAGGTACAAGTTTTACAAGACACGGCAATTCTTTAGTTAGTTATTTTCAAGCATCTATAACCAACTATGCTATATATTCGGCTAAAGATGACGCAGTAACTTTTGATAAGATTCTTGTAAGACCTACTCTTATTACTACATACTCAAGAGATTATGTATATGTACCTAATACCGATAATGGTGGCAGTGTTTATCAATTCACTAATGGCGAGTGGAAAGTGGTTGAAGGTTTAACTGGAATAAAAGAATATACTTTCAATGAATATAAATTTGAATTAGACAATATCTACTATGAAGAGTGGAAAGTAACTGATATTGATGGTGTATCAAAATCTTTGTATTTTAAAAATGCAAATGGTGTTAAGTCTAAATTAGATTTTGATTTCTTACAACCATCAAAAATTGAAGGTTGGTACGGAGATTCTAATGGTTCAAAAATAAGTAATTTCTACTTAACTGAAGATGCTACTCCGGGTGCAATTATGTTTGGACCAGAGATGGAAAACTATATGGTTGATAGCCGTAAGAATGATGACGGAACTTTAGAATATATCTTAATTGACACTAATCAAAAAGTAACTACTTATAATATAAAGACAGAAAATTTGTGTTCTATATCATCTATGGGTAGATATGGATTCTTGCAATATTTGTTACCAGTAGACAATGATAGTGATAGTTATGATGTTGCCAATTATGAAAAAGATTTAAAATATAAAGTAACTACTTATACTATAGATTACAAAACTGGTAAAACCAAAAAGATTAAATGTAAATACATACTTGGTATGGGTAGTGGCGATGGCGCAGGGCTAGACAACTACGATAGAAAGAAAGGTGTGGCAGATATTATGGTACTTGATATTAGCAACAAACAACTTGATTCTAGCGGTTATAAATATGCTACTATTACTAGAAAAGGTAAAATTACTATAAGTAAACATTATTATGAAGGCTATTACAAACTTAACAATAATAGATATATCGGTATTAAAGATGGTAAATATTATCTATTAGATGGTAAGAAGAGCGTAGTTGCTGATTTTAGCAAAACTACCAACATAAGTATGTCAAGCGACACAATCAGAGTAATATATGATAATAGAGCATATATCTTGGATTATAATGGTGTGACATTAAAAGAATTTGAAGTTCCTACTGGTACTAATGTAACTGATTATTATAATGATACAATGATAGTTACTCGCCGTATCGAAACAGCAGGTGGCGGTGTATATCTAGAATATAATCGTATAGACAAAGACAACAAAGTTACTTGCATAGGTAGAAAAGATATTACTGTAACTAGTGGTGAAACTCTACAAATTAAATATGGTACTGCTGATGTGTTGAATATAACTATAAAAGATGGCTACTATATCGTAGAAACCACAAGCGAAACAAATGGCAATAGAGTATATACATTCTATACCTATGACGGAAAAGAACTAGGTACTTTTGACTTGACAGCCTTGTCTATGACTACAGGCGGTACTTTCAGTTATAGATATGGCAATACCATTTTCGTTAAATTGGGTGAAAATTGCTATAAATTAAATTTAAAATAATAAAAGTAGATATTGAAAAATGGTGTATTTGGTGCTAAACTAGAATTTGTAGAAACCAAAACCATTTATAGGAGAAAATTATGAAAATTGGTTATGGAGCAATCTTAAAACCGGAAGATGACGGAAGTGCAATTAATGTTGTATTCCCAGATGTTATGGGACTAGTTACTTTTGGCGTAGATGAAGAAGAAGCAATTGCTATGGCAAAAGATGCTTTAAGCACAGCCGTAGATTGTGGATTTTGTGAAGGTTGTACACCTTCATCAGTAGAAAAACTAAAAACTTTATTCCCACAATATAAAGTAATATGGGTTGAAGTAGAAAAATAATATTTAAGGGGTTTGTTAATATGGCAGCAAGTTATAAGTATTCTGATGTTATAAGAGCCTTGGAGTTGTCGGGGTTTGAACTAATTAAGAATAATGGTGGTAGTCACCAAGCATATTATAATAAGTATACTGGACTTAAGCAGATGGTCCCACGTCATTCTAATGGTACAGTCGCAGGTGGTACTGCCGAATGTGCTTTAGATAGTGCTGTTCTTTCGGCATATATACTTAATATCAATATCGGTACAGAAAAGAGTGGATTACCACAACCAATTGTAGAGTATATTAGAAAACAACACGCACATATTAAGCAAGACCCTATGAGTATGGTTCCTAAAGAAGTACGTACGGCTTGTGGATTGGATACTCCAGAGGAAGTTAAAGAGTACATAAAAGATAAGATTAGGACTGCTCGTAGACAGTACGAACAAGATATGGGTAATGGAAGATAATTACTATTGATAAATTGTGGTGTTTTAATTAATTAAATTGACAACATTACAACTTATGATGGTTATTAGTTTTCTATGTTAAGTATCTATATAAAGATTAATAAACAAAAAATAAGCGTTGTATACTAAAAGGTTGATATGTGTACAACGCTTATATTTAAAATACAAGGGGAACAGTAATGCAAAAAGAAGAAAAAACAGTGAATAAAGGTATTACAAAAACCAAAATTGAACTTGTTACTAATGATGTATTTTTAAAAGAAACCGCCATTTCTATGAAAAAGAATAAAAAAGCATTTAAGGTACTTGCACAATAATGATTTGGATAAGTAAAGAAACACTAATTAAATCACATACTATGCTCATCAAACAATTTGGCGGACTTGATGGGGTGTTACGTGAAGATGCTTTAGATTTAGCACTTAATAATCCACTACAAACTTTCGATGGTCAAGATTTGTATCCTACTGATTTAGATAAGATTACTAAATTGTCTTACAATATAGTTAATCTTCACCCATTTATAGATGGCAACAAACGTAGTGGTGCTAATACTTTACTAGTACTAGCAAAGTTAAATAAATTTGAACTTGATTTCTCACAAGAAGAATTATCAAATTTGTTTTTAAGTGTTGCAGCAAAAGAAATTACATATAACCAATTTAAACAATATGTAATTCAAAAATCTCTTGAAAATAAAATGCAAAGATAGTATTAACTTAAGTGTGTAGTCGCATATTTAATTAGAAAACAAATAATATCAAAAAATAAATACTATATATACAAAATGATTACTACATTCAATAATAATTATTCTATAAAAAATAATGATATAAAAAAGAGCAAAGTTGTTATTAACCTTGCTCTTTTTTATGTTTAACTTTATTACTACTTTTTGGTATTTTCTTTGATTATTGGTTTATAATTGTAATATCATTATCATTATTTTTTATATTATGTATCATTAATAACAAAAAATAAACACATTTAACCATTATTAGTTACTTTTAATACAATAGCATATTATGTCAAGTTGTTTAATCCCCGCCTGTCATTATGAGCAAAGTCGAACTTGGGAGCGAAGCG
>DJSB01000044.1:11984-12314 GCA_002437945.1 Christensenella sp. UBA6345
GTATGTGATAATATTAACCTTACGTTTTGGGATTCCAACAACTTACGTTGTTGCCCTACGGGTTCGACTCCGCTATTGCTTCGCTCAGAATGACACATATAAATTACTCTTTGAATTAAAGGTTGTATAGAAAAGTAATATAAACTATGTGATGTTGTGTTGTATGCTTTGCTTACAACACAAGTTGCTATTCGCAACAACCATTGCTACACAATGGATACATAGTTTTGATTCGGCGTCAGTTTATATCAAACGCCACTACGTGCCGGCTTGCATAAACTTCCTTGAGTATAAACTATGTGATGTTGATTTACTCACTATGTTCGTAAA
>DJSB01000044.1:12420-29973 GCA_002437945.1 Christensenella sp. UBA6345
ACTTCCGATAATATAAACTATAAGAAGAAAATTTTAAGTTGTTTCTTAATTTACTTTTCTATAATAGTGAATATCGTCCCAATCAGGACATAATGGGTTGATGTATTCAATAAATCCGTTATTAATAAGGACTTTACTAGAACCTATATTTTTAACATTGCATTGTGCATATATGGTTGTTATGCCTTGTTCGTTTAATTTTTCTATTAACATAGCAGTAAGTTTTGTAGCATAACCTTTGCGTCTTTGTGATGGTCTAATTTTGTACCAAAGATGTCCACCATGTTTAAGCCAAAAATCGGTAAGTTGTGTGCGTATACCACCCATACCTATAGGATAATCGTCATCGTATAATATGTATGTCTTATTGGGTACTTCATCTTTTGCTAAATCAACTTTTTGATTAAGGCTATCTTTAACCATTTCCTTTAGATTTGTTATACTCTTGTCGTTATAATCGTTGGTTTGCTCATACTCATCTATAGCAGGTATTTCGTCCCACATTGCTTTTAACTTATCATCTACAATTTCTGGTGTTAATTGTTTAATAGTTAACATAATTTCTCCTAGGTGCGTGTAAAAACACATATTTAGTTTACACATTTTGCACCAATTATTTTCAATTATTGTTATTTTTTATTGTATCAAAAGCAATTACATATTGACAACTTTTGTAGCAACATTATGTATAAAAGCAGAGTCATGTTCTACAAATATAATTGTTAAATCGGTAGATTTTATCAAGTCTTCCAATTGTATTCTAGAGAATACATCTATATAATTAAGTGGTTCGTCCCATATGTATAAGTCTGCACTAGTACATAGACTAGATGCAATACGAACCTTTTTTAATTGTCCAGCACTTAACTCGGACATACTCTTCGTAAACATTTCTCTTTCAAAATCCAATTTTCTTAATACTGTTAAGAAGATGGTTTTATCAAGTTTTTTATATTCAATATATTGTCCTAGAGTACCCGAAAAATCTTCATTGGCTTGTGATACATACGAAATTTTTATTTTTTTGTTAACGTACAACTCTCCAGTATATGGTATATTCATACCCAAGATAAGTTTTAATATACTAGAACTAGACTTTCCACAACCGTTTTTACCTACCAAGGCTATTTTATCGTGTGGTTCTATTTCAAAAGTAAGTGGAGAGTTAATGGAAGTGTTGTTATAATTAATAACAATATTTTTTAGTCCTACATATCTACTATTAATATTGTGGGTAGGTATTATTTTTAGTGTGTCATAGGTGTCTATATTCTTTAATAACTTTTCTTTTTCGTCTATTGCTTTTAACTGTCTAGTTTCTATTGCTTTTGCACGTTGCATCATGGTTTTTGATTTGTGACTTACATAACCTTTATCTTGTTTTACTCCGCTGTTACGTGTGCCTTTAATAGTCTTTTCTACTTTGTTTGCCCATAAACTTATACGTTCGACACTTTCTTTTAAATGACTAATTTCTTTTTCAAGTTTAGCATTTTGTTCTTGTTCGTATTTGTCCTGATTGTTTTTGTTTAACCAATAACTTGAGAAATTACCTTTTTGTATCTCTATATTGTTTTTGTTGATAGACATAATATGATCAATACAACCATCTAAAAAATCTCTATCGTGTGACACAACTATAAATCCAGTCTGTTTGTTAAGAAATTCCATAACAGATTGACGTGACTGTACATCAAGATGATTGGTAGGTTCGTCTATCAATAAAAAGTTGTTATCTTTACTAAAAAGTATTGCTAGCATTACTTTAGTTTGTTCGCCATTAGATAGAGTAGAAAATGTTTGATATATAACATCTTCTTTTACCTGTAATTCGTTAAGTTTGATAATTACTTTCCATAGTTCATATTCTGGATTAATTTCTTCTATAATATCTATAGTAGGTCGGGACTTATCTATCACATTATATGGAAAATAATCAAAGGTTAGAGTAGTGTTAATTTTGCCTTGATAATTAAGTTTACCACGCAATATATTAAGTAGGGTGGTTTTACCTTTGCCGTTGCGACCTATCAGTCCTAGTTTCCAACTAGAATCAAAGTTAAAACTCACATTGTCGAATACGTTTGTAGCCGAATTTTCGTAGCCAAAAGTTAAATTATTTATACTTATTTGTGTCATATATACCCCCTAAAAAACAAAAAACAAGTTAAGGAGAAACTCCAAAACTTGTCATCAGTCTTTATTATTTATAATTAAATATTAAATGATTAAGTTTTGCTAAACTTCCCTTGTTGTTTAACAGACAACAAAAAAAGGCTAGCAAATTGCTTATTTTGTTTCTGTTATTAAATTACATCAAGAGATATATACATTTAATCACCTTTAATATTTTCTACTTTTAATATATCTTAAATACCTATGTTTGTCAATACATAAAGATACAAAAGGTAATAGTAACCAAAAAAGTATTATTATCATATATAAACCGAAAAGGAGTATTAATTATGCATAATTTATTTGGATATACCACAAAAACTACAGAATCTAACACACCTGACAATGATAAAAATGCGGACTACTTAACACTTGATAATTTAAGACAAGATATAATGGGAGAGTTGGCTGCAATCAATCAATATACCGAACATATCAATATGACCAATAATCCTACATTAAAGGCTACATGGGAAGATATACGTGCTGAAGAGCAAGTACACGTAGGTCAACTTATGAATATGCTTTTCTATTTAGACCCACAAAGTTATGAAAACTTTAATAAAGGAGTTATGGAAAGTAATAAGTTAAAATCTAATTAAACTTAATTACAATCTATAAATCACTTAATTAACAATAAATAATGCCCTTTAGGGTATAACTTAAAAGGCGACAATGGTTATAATTAAACATTGATAATTGTATTATACAGATTTTTTTATTGTTTTGTAAGAGCATAAAAAAAGACTTTACCATTTAAGATAAAGTCTTTTTTGTTACTTAAATTATGCTTCTTGATAACCAACAATTAAGTTGTTTTTCATGTTGTTCCAATCATTTTTTGCTTTTGTAATTGCTTCTGTATAAGTATTACCAAAAGATGTTTTTAAATTGGTAACAGCAGTGTTAACTTGGTTAACAACTTCTGTACTTGCATTGTTGATTTCTACACCTGCTTTATTAAGTGCAGCAACTACTTCATTGTATGCAGTTGTAAGTGTAGTTTGGAAGGTAACCATAGCATCTTTGCAAGATTGAGCAGCAGTGTTAAGTGCTGTTTCGGCTTGAGTTAATGCAGTGTTAAGATTGTCTAATGTGTTATTGATAGCAGTAGTAATTGCGTCATTAGTTAAACCAGCAACATAGTTACGATAGTTAAGATATTCTGTTTTCTTTTCACGTAAAGTTCTTAATGCTGTTTGATATAGACTATCTTCTTTAACAAAGTGATCAATTCTAGCCTGTTCCAATTTTTCACAAGCACTATTATATGTCCCTTGAACAATAGTAAATGCTGCTTGTGCGATAGCATTCATTTGAGATTTAGCATAGTCCATTCTTGCTTGTATAACTTCGTCATTTTTGAATTGATAATATGCTTCTTTGATTTCTTGGCTTAAGAATTCTTTTGTTTCTTCTCTAGATTGTTGTAGAGTATTAACCAATTCTTCATATGACATATCGTTAAGTTCGCTATCAGTAAGATACTTTTCGCATTCCTTAACTTGTTGTTTTAAATATTCTTTTGTAAGAGCAGTGTAATCTTTGACTGTTGCAGTTAAATTGTTATCTTCAAAGTATTGATTAACTGTAGATTTAACGTTGTTGTATATTTCTTTTGCTTTTTTAGAGTCAGCAGAAATAGAAATATTGATTTCGTTTTCGCCATCTTTTACATTACCAGTTACTAAAAACCCAGTTTCTTTAGATACTTCTACGAAAAGTTTAACGGCTTCGTCACTAGATTTACCTACAAATGCTTGGCCATTAATAACAAGATTGCCTTCTTCGTTAAGAGCATTAACACTAACGACTTTATTGTCTTTATCTAGGATAAATTCAACTTCAGGGTTAAGTGAAACATTCATAACTGTAGACTTATCTTTGCTTTTACCGCAACCAAATAGGGTAAATGTACAAGCAAGTACTAGTGTTATCGAACACATTAGTCCTAAAAACTTCTTCATACAATTCTCCTTTTTATTCAATTTGTATTTTTGTTATAACATAAAATGTGACAATAGTTAATCAAATAAACACAATTTTTTTTGGTTTTTTTTATCTAAATTTTTAGTGATTTTTGCCACATAATATATATATTTATTTAGGCATATTTAAGTAGGGAAAATGAGATAGATAAGCGAGTTAAAATTAATCAAATTTTATAAGAAAAATATCATCTTTAATTATTTTTTCGTACTTGAATTGTTTTAAGAGAAATTATTTAATGTAGATTTTATCGTTAAGCAAGATGTCAAAATAACTTAAAAGTTCTTCTTTGCTACATGGGTTGCTTGAACGTAACCAGTTAAGTCCTAGGTTGGTAGCCCCACCACTTATAAAATCAATTATTACGTTTACAGGTAAAGTATAATTCTCTTTATATTCATTTTTGCTAGTTAAATATCGTAGACTGCGTTTGATAGTGGTAAGCAGTAATCCTGTTACACTATTGTAATTGTTAATGTTAAGCATAATCAGAAATTGTTTTTTATTAGCATCTACAAAGTCTATCACTGCCGATATTAAAGACATATACATTTCTTTTGGCGAGTTATATTTTTCTTTTTCTATAGTTGCCTTAAATAAAGATTCTTTGACTTGGTCTATACTAAACTCTAATAAGTCTTCCTTATCATAGAAATGATTGTAGAAAGTGGCACGATGTACCATGGCTTTATTGCATATATCCATAACACTTATTTTTTCGAATGGAGTAGTCTCTAATAATTCATAAAGGGCTTTAGACAATAATAGCCTTGTGCGTACTACTCTTAAATCTTCTTTGTCATCAATATTTTCTGTTGCCATAACTGATTCCTTTTTTTTAGACACTTTTGCCAATCTGTCAAATATTAAACATTTTAACATTTTGTGTAAAATATCTTACTTGAATTTTTTTATTAAGGTAGCATATAATATCACAGATGTCAATAAAATATACATCTGTCGATTATTTTAAAAAGGTGAACATTATGGCGAAAATTGAAGTAGAACATTTTACTAAAGATTATGGCCACGGTCGTGGAGTCTTTGATATATCGTTTAAGATAGAAGAAGGCGAAGTTTATGGATTCCTAGGTCCTAATGGTGCAGGTAAATCTACAACTATTAGACACTTAATGGGTTTTAGTAAACCAGACAGTGGGCATACCAGAATTTTAGGAATGGATAGTTTTGATAATTATGATAAATTTATGGATAAGGTAGGATACTTACCGGGCGAAATAGCCTTACCAGATGGACTTAATGGTTATGAATTTTTGGATATGATGAAAAAATTGAAACATGTTAAGGACGATACATGGCTTAAACATCTGTTGGAATTATTCGAACTAGACCCTAGTGGCGATACAAAACGTATGAGTTTGGGTATAAAAAGAAAGTTGGCAGTAGTTACTGCATTTATGAGTGACCCAGACATATTAATACTTGACGAACCTACAAGTGGACTAGACCTAGCAATGCAACAGACCTTTATCGAATTTATTAAAGAAGAAAAGAAACGTGGCAAAACAATATTATTGTCTAGCCATATATTTAGTGAAGTCGATGCCACATGTGATCGTATTGCTATAATTAAAGATGGGCATATTGTTTCAGAGTTTATAGCCGATGACTTAAGACATAACAATAATAAAAATTATCTTGTAGAGTTTAATACCGATGAAGATGCGGTTAAATTTACAAAAGATAATAAGAATAATAAAGACTTTACTATAGTTAATAAAGTAGATAAAGAAATATTAATAAATATAGATGATAAGAATATTAATCAATTAATTATGGCTTTGTCACAATCCAACATAACAAGTTTTGTTCATTTGAAAGAAACCTTGGAAGACTACTTTATGAAGTATTATAAAGAAGATAAGGATTTTGGGGGTGCTATTCAATGGAAAAAGTAATTGAAATTAAACAACTTACTAAAGATTATGGAGACAACCGTGGAGTGTTTGATATTAACCTAGATATATATAAAGGCGAAATGCTAGGTTTTGTAGGTTCTAACGGTGCGGGCAAAACAACCACTATCCGTAATATTATGGGATTTTTAAAACCAGATAAAGGTGTAATAACAATCTATGGATTAGATAGTTGGAAAGATAGTGAAAAAACAAAAAAGTATATTGGTTATGTCCCAGGAGAAATAGCCTTCCCAGATTTAAAAACAGGTACAGAGTTTATTAAATCTCAAGCAGAGTTTTTAGGACTTAAAGATATGAGTTATGCCAATTACCTTATCGAAAAACTCCAACTTGACCCTAGCGCTAATCTTAAACGTATGAGTAAAGGTATGAAACAAAAGACAGCAATAGTCGTAGCATTAATGGCTAATCCCGATATACTTATATTGGACGAACCTACTACAGGACTTGACCCACTTATGCGTGTAAGTTTTATGGAAATAATAAAAGCCGAAAAGGAAAAAGGCAAGACCATACTTATAAGTTCGCACTTGTATGAAGAACTTGAACATAGTTGTGATAGGGTAGCATTAATTAATAAAGGACATATTGTTGATGTGGCCGTAATGGAAGAAATTAACAATAGGCCGGTTGCTGACTATAAGATAGAGTTTAAGAAAAAAGACGACTACGAAGATTTTAAGAAACTTAACTACAATATCATTAGAGACCAAAAACAATACAACCAAGTTACTATATCAATAGATAAAAGTAAGATAAATAAATTATTTAAAGATTTAACTATGTTTGATGTTAAGTTTATTGCTGAAGTTAAATACACACTAGAAAAACATTTTAACGAAATTATTAAAAAAGAAAAGGAGAACAATAATGATAAGTAAACCTTTGTTTAAACAATCATGTAAAGCCAATGCAGGCATATGGACATTCGTAACAGCCATAACTTGTTTTATGTTGGCTATTATTATATGTGTACTAGGCAATCTTAATGTTAATGAGATACGTTCTAGTATGACAGATATGTTTGTAAGTGATGCTATTGAAGGTAACATAAAAAATAGTGCAATGACATATTTTGATATGACCGAAACAGCATTAAAAAATTATAAAAGCAATTATGATAATATGATTAGTATTATTAATGGTTATAAAGGATTAATTGCTAGTGGTAAGACTGATGTAGAAGCCCGTGCAATGATGACATATGGCAAGACAGAAGTTGAATCTCAAGCAATTAATAATACAATTAATTTCTATCTATCTAAAGGCGAAAATTATACTGACGCTATGGTATCACAATATATACTTAATAATATAGCCGATAGTATATATAATCAACTTAAAGAAGAAAAAGGCGAAGACACTGCCAATAGTGCTAAAAATTTTGTAAGTGTGGCTATTGAAAGTTATGTTACTGCTAATGCTAGTAATGAAGTAGATACTACCGAATTTGCTACCAACTATATACCTACAGTTCTTAAAGATGTGTTCTATGGTCAAAGTTTTGATTATGAAGGCGACACTATAAAAATATCTGATTACTTTAATAAAGAAGAGATTAACGATAAAGCCTATAGTGCTATAGTAACATTTAGAGCACAAATGCAAGTTAAAGCCAATCAATTAAAGGAACTTAACCCTGATTATACAACAGAACAAATCAATGAAAGTTTGGCACAATATAAAACCGAAATTATTGCTGATAATTCAAAGACGCTTGTAGAAGAATTACCACAAAAGGTTACTGATGCTTTAGGCGAGATAGGAGATATGGACGTATATGGTTTGGTTATCGGTTCTATATTCTTCCGTATTGCTGGATTGTTGTTACCTATGATATTTGTAATCATGACTGCCAACAACTTAATTGCTGGTCAAGTAGATAGTGGTTCTATGGCATATGTATTAAGTACTCCTACAAAAAGACGTACAGTTACTTTAACACAGATAGCATATATGATAAGTGCTTTGTTTGTAATGTTTGCTATGACTACATTAACTAGTGTTGTATGTTTGGCTATTGTTAATTCGGCAGAAATCACTATTACTTATGGTCAAATATTATTACTTAACTTGGGTGCATTTATAACAATGTTGGCTGTATCAGGAATATGCTTCTTGGCATCTAGTTGGTTTAATAGAAGTAAGATGTCTATGTCTTGTGGTGGCGGATTAACTATGTTCTTCCTAGTTGCTACAATTCTAGGACTATTTGGATCTGATGTTATACCTAGTGCTATTCGTATAGATGCTATGAAATACTTTAACTATGTTTCAATAATTTCTTTGTTTGATGCTACATCAATTATTGGTAATAATTTGTGTTACTTGTGGAAATTTGCTATACTACTAGGGATAGCAATAATAACTTATATTATTGGTGTTGTTAAATTTGACAAAAAAGATTTACCATTGTAAAATATACTTGGTTTAATATGGTTGTGCTTTTCAATATTGCATTATTGAAAAAAATCCTTTTGACAAAATATATCGCAAATATCTTAAACCAAGAAGGCTATATTAATTATCTTATACTAGAAATTAATGTGGTCTTTTTTTATGTCTAATTTATGAATATAGAGAGTCGAATTATGGATTAATTAAATAAAATAATATTTAATTTAAAATTTATTTAAAAATATGCTAGCAAAAATTATTTATTTATGTATACTTATTATATATATTAATAAATAAAGGGGAGAGTAATGAAAAAGAAAATCTTAAGTTTTGCTTGTGCAATTGCTATGGTTTTGACTTGTTCGATATGGCTATCGGCTTGTTCGTGCTCAAAACAACCTAAAGAAACAGGCTTTACAGTTATGTACGATAATGAAGACATAACCAACACTGGCAAAACACTTGTGGTTAACTATACCGATATAATTAACATAGAAGATAAGTTAGTTGTTAATGCAGTATATGATAATAGTACAACCACACAATTAAGTAAGGGAGAAGGTGGATATACAGTTACATCTACAATCCCTACAACATTAGTGAGTGGCGAAACTTACACTTACGTTATTAGTTATAAAGAATATAACACAGTAACAATTACTGTAAGTGTTAACAAACGTACTCCTACAATTACAGTAACTGCAGACTTAAATAAGGCATATGACGGGGTAGCAGTTGAACTACCTACTACTGGTTATAGTACAGATAGTAACGGTGCAGTTACAGTAGAATGGTATAAGGTAGATGACCAGTCTAATATGACACTTTGTGAAAGTGCTCCAGTTAATGCTGGTAATTATGCTGTTAAGGTAAAGACTGGCGAATCTAGTAACTTTAGTGCTAGCGAAACAGTATATAATTTTACTATATCAAAAGCAGTACCTGCAGTTACAGCACCTACTATTACAACTGTATACAATACAGACAATACTTTATCAGATATAACATTACCTAATGGCTTTGAATGGGTAGACCCTACACAAAAACTACAATTAGGCAACAATGAATATTTGGTACGTTATACTCCTGAAGATGTCAATAATTATGAAGTTGTTGACAATATCTCGGTATTTGTACGTGCTAATCTATTGTTAAGTGTGCCACAACCACAAGATATAACTTATGATGGACAGAGCCACGTAGCAATATTTAATGGTTTTGACGAAAGGTATATGGAGTATGTTACTTCTGAAGCAGAACGTACCCAAACCCTTGTTGGTGCTTATCCTATTGTAATTAAATTAAAAGATGGTATGTCAAAAAATGGTATTTACTGGAAAGATGGTTCTAATACTTTAAAAAATACTACATGGCGTATTACTAAACGTATAGTAGAGTTGCCAGAACTAATTAATAAGATAGCCGAGTTGAAAGGTGAATCTGTTACTACTCAATGGGCAGAACATAGTTTTGATTGGTGTCAATTATCTGAAGGTTACGATGTAAATTATACAGTAAGCGATGCTGGGCTGTATAACATACCAGTTGAACTTAAAGATATTAATAATACCGAGTGGTTTGACGGAAGTTTCTCTCCAAAAACTATTACATTTAAAGTAGTAATTAATCCATTTGATAGTATTAAGATTAATGATGAAGATTATGAATATGTAGATTTATTATCTTCTACCAGAATTAAAGATGGTACAAAAATTAAGTTGCAACCAAAAGACGGATATAACTTAACTATTAATTCTAATGAAGTTAATGAGTATATCGTTGATGCATATAAAGATTATAATGTTAAAATAGTGCTTGAAGATAATGATGGCAACTCTGTAATGTATTTGAGTTTAGACACATATATAATTGACTATGCTATCGTCAATGGTAAAAAATATGAAGACCTTACCATAATGCTATCTTCATTTAATATTGAATTAGAAAAAGATAGTGATGAGATGGTTATTGTGTTGCCACAAGAAGACGCACATAAAACATTTAAAGCCATCGTTCATCATAGAGATGACTTTAGTGAAAGAGAATTTCCTTTTGTTAATGGTCAATTTGTTATTAACGGATTAAAAGAAGGTAGTAGTATATCTATAAGATATTATCCTAACAATAACAATATGGCTAAAGAAACTGAAGCCTTCCAAGTTAACTACGTGTTTGGATTCTCGTATATCGACACAATCACTTGCATGGGATATAATAATGGCGATTCACAATTATCCGAATCAGAATTTGATAGATTGTCATTCGGCGACTATTTTGCTACTAATAGCAATGCGCTTATTAAAGAATTAAATGTAAAACTTAAAGATGGATATGGTAATAATCAAGTAGAATGTTGTTATTTAGAGAAAGATAAAAATGGTGTTCCATTCTATCGTCCATTCAATAGTACAAGTTGTACTCAACTTAACAAACTTAACAATATTTATATTTTGGTTAAAAATAGTAAAGGTACAATAATTGAAAAAAGAGTTTTATTCTATAACATTATTAATGTTCTTGGATTCTTTAATGATAGTACTATCTATGATGAAAACCAAATAGACTATGGCTGTCTATATACATCTACTAGTGACATAAATAACATTAAATTTGATAGTAACGATAGTAGTATTAGAGTAAATATTAATGATGGTCAAGCACTAGACATTACAAGTTATGGTATTTATAAAGTACCTGCGCAGATAGTTTCTACAAAAGATGGTAAAGAATATATCTATAATACTCACGTAATTATTAATTATGGTTTGGATATAGATAACTATATAGAAAGAGATTCTCGTATTGAATACTCTGAACCAGGTTCGAATTATACAAACAGTATATATATTTATTCTAATAGAAAAGTAAATAGTGGTTATACAATAAGTGACTTTAATATTTTAAGATATTTATCTACTATATATTCAGATAATATAACTACAAAAGATGGTTATCAATTTAAAAATTGTAGCCTAGATATTATTAATGGTATACCTTGTATATTGTTGACATTTACAGATACTAAAACATCTACAGACTATACAACACAATTGTATTATTGTACTATTGGTGTAATTAACGATGATGTAACTATAAAATCTATGAAAGTGGGTTCGGTAGTGACTCAACCTACAAGTATAGAAATTAAAGATAATATCACTTTTGATAATTTTGGTAAAACCAACTACTTACTAGTTGAAGCCAATAATTCAAGGGCAACTTATGAATTAAGAAATAGTGATGATGAAATCCTTGGTGCTGATGAATGTGATGGCAGAAGACCATTATACTTCGCATCGGCAGGTACATATACATTAACAATCAGATCTACAAGCGGTAAAGTAACCAAAGTGTATACCATAACTACAAGCGGTGAAAATTATACTTTACCTATGTTAAAAGCAACTATTGGTAGTGGTGAAGATACAAAAACACTTACTATGGACGTAGATTCTAGTTTTGAATTAACAGGGGATTGTGTAGCAGTTGATACTAGCGAAGAAACAATGCTTTTGGTAGGCTGGTTTGGCGATGAATATAAAAAATACATCTTTACACGTGATGGTAAAGAATATATTAACATTAATTTACAATCATCAATATTAGATATGGTTTACCTTGATGAAGATTTAAAACAACATATCACATCTAATCAATTTGATATTGAATTATCTAGTGATGTATTTGGTAAATATATGACTTTCTATACAGTTATAATGGATAATGAGTATAGCATGTTAATGCCAGTACGTTTGTATATATGTGATAGAGTATATTTGCTTAACTTTATTGTTGATGGTCAACGTTATGGTATCGGCTTTAATGGAAGTGACTTTAATGAAAATGATCCAGGTGACATAGTTATAGATGAAGATACAGGCGAAGCCACTTTAACTATTAAATCTAGCACAGTACCTACAAGCCTATCTATGATGGTATTCGAAATTGTAACTAATAGTTATGCCTTCTCAATAATTCCAGACGAAGAAACATATAATCAAGCACTTCAATCATATACTGATTTAGATGTTTTGTTAAATGAAGGTAAACTTTACAGAGTTACTGACGCTACAACTAATATGCTTAACAATGTTCCTATTAGTTTTGATAGTAATAATCGTGCTGTAATCTATGTATTCCCTGAATTTGCTACAAATATTAATGATGCAGTTAAATTAACATTGATTCTAGATAATAGCAATATTTAATAATCTATAATAAACATTGATAATGTATAATTAGATATAAAAACACAACACATTTAATAGTGTTGTGTTTTTGCTTAATAATATATTAATGTGATATATAATTTACAAAACAAAAAGTATAGCAATTAATTTTGCTATACTTTTTATGTTTTAATAATTATTAATATTATTTTTCCATACCCATGTCCATATGTTTTTGTAGTTCGGTAACAAAAATTTTTGAACATACGCCAGCATCTAATGCGAGTTTGGTTTCATTGATTTTTATCATAAGTCCCATGCGAGTTTTTGATTCAAGACTTACAGTAGCACCACAATAAAATCCAATTTCTCTTAAATGTTTTGCTACTTTCTCATCTCCAGCAATACCTTCTACTTTATAACTTTTACCCACATCAGCGAAAGCAAGGGGAAAACCTGTAATTCTATTTTCCATATATTTCCTTTTTATATACATTTTCTAAACAATATCATCGAAAGTTAGACGAAAGCAGTGCGTAGCAACATTTTCGTATATCTTATGTTTTTTTCAAACTATGATATCACGAATTATCGTAGTTTCTGCAGTACCATAAGTAAAGTCGTATAACCAAGATAATATTTGTATTAGAATTTAACGTAGACAATGTTTTGCCTACATAAATATAATAACACATTTAGTTATTATTTTCAATACTTTTACATTTTTCAATATTCTTTGTATGATTAAAGGGATACCTTGTAATATGTTGTTATTTTATTAATTAGTTTACAATTGTAGTTATGTATAGTACAATTTACTTATACATATTTAATAAATAAGTGTTGAAAGACTTTAATATAAATTAATTATGGGTTTAACATTTCCCATTAAAAAATGTTTAATTATGCTCCCATGGTGAAGTGGATATCACAATAGTCTTCGGAACTATTATCGAGGGTTCGAGTCCTTCTGGGAGTGCCAATATATAGACAATACTTTTGCCATATATAAAGTATTCTAGTAACAAGATGGTTACTAGAATTTTTTTAAATAATAATTATTATTTAATTGTGTAACAAAATAAATTATATAATAAATAATTAATGAAAAAAGGCTATCATACTAGATAACCCTTAATATTAAAGTATTGATTGTTGATTTCATCTATAATTTTATATTTTTGATTTTGAAAGAAATTGTGGTTGTTTTCATAAATTATAATATTATCAGAGTTTGCTATTTGTTTTAGTTTGTGTAGTGATGTACAAAAATTTGTTTTATCATCAAATATTACATCATTAAATATTTTTGAAAGGTTGCAACATTCTATAATTTTATCTGCTCTCGTTTTATCTGCTTTTGTCCAAAGAAAACAATTAGATTTACCAAATTCTTTTAACTTCGATAGCAATTCTGTATTTAAAATCAGTCTATATGGCAACCAACTCAAAGTAAAATACTTTTGTTTTAATTGGATTATTTCATTTATATTTTTGTAGTCAGTAAGCAAATCTCTTGTTAGTCGTTCATTTGTTATAATTCTTTTATATCCAAAATGTTCTAACGCAAAATTGTATGCATCATTATTTAAAATAGTGGAATTGACAAGTGTGTCATCTAAATCTATAAAGTATTTCAATTGGTTATTTCCTTCATCGATTTTTCGGTTAATACAATTATTTCATCATTTAATAAATCTTGATTTAATCCAAAAATTTCTTTATTTAAATCTGTTTTTTGATTAAACATTATATATCTTAATTTCCCATATTCTTTTGCTTTTTGCATTGCATGACGAGAGCCACTATCGCCTTGACCTTGTCTAAAACTTGCAATCAATATAGTGGCTTTTGATAACATTGCTTGCAATCTGTCTCGTTCAATAAATCTATTTATGCATTCGTATTTATTTTTTGACTTGTTTACATATTCAGTTATTATTAGACCACCACTTTCAATAATATTGTTGGCAAGAATTTTATTTTCTTTTGGATATAAATCATCAAATGTTGTAGGCAAGATTGCGATAGTCTTTCCACCATGAGTTAAACAAGTTTTATGAGCGATAGTATCACAACCATGAGCAAGTCCACTCACGACTACTATATTATTCTTAACTAATTCTGTTACAATTTTTTGCTCTCTATTTTCAATATCGGGTGTTGGCATTAACACTCCAATAACAGTAACATTGTTATTAATATTTGATAATAATTCAATATTTCCTTTGTATACAAACAAAAATGGCTTTTCTTTATTTTTAATATTATTATCAATCTTGGGGAAGTTATCATCAAAAGCACAAACAACATTCAAATTTTTTTCCTGCAATTCTTTCTCTGCGTCAAAAATATTAATATCTAAATTTTCAACCTTTTCTTTTGAAAACTCTCGCCAAAACAAAGCATTAGATTTTATAATGCCATGTTTAACCATTGTATAGAGTTTTATTGCTAAATTTGAATACATTTTAACTCCTAGTTTTTGCTATTACATATAGTGTAACACTTTTTGCCCCAAAATCAAACAGGGTTTGAATACAATCTTCAGCCACAAAAACACCATCGGTATAGATGTCATCAACCAAAATAATATCTCTTCCAAAAATTAAATTTTTATTTATTTCGCAAGTTTTTTTTGTTATTCCTTTGTATGGCATATCGCCAGTGTTGTGTTCTAATCTCCAATTGTGTGTTGTCTTTGTGTCTTTTATTCTTTTAATAGAATCAATACCATTTGTTGCGTCAATATTGTTAACTACACTAGAAATTGCTTTTTTAAACATGAGTTGACAAGGTGAATATGATTTTTCAGCCTTTGAACGTGGAACAACACAAATAACTGGATTACATAAGCCTTCAGTTTCTATAATCTGCTTTAAATCATTTTTAGCCCTGTCAGCCACTTCAATAAAATCTTCTACAAAGTCCATTTCATTATGTGATTTTGACATATTTTTAAGCCTGTTTATAAAATCGGGATTACCTTTTTGCTGATAACCAACATAATTGCAATTATAATATCCTTTAACTTTTCTATCTAAATATGAATTTGTATTTATTGTAAAACTTTTCATTCTAATCTCCTTATATTTTTTTTACAATTAAATAGGTTAACCACACATTTGTGATTAACCTAATCTGACCAACCTTAAATGGATTAGTTTATAGTTATTTTTATTTTGATAAATTGCAAGCCACAATGGGTTGTTTGCTAATTAAAATGATTATAACAATACAACTTTAAATAATTCAATATTTTATGACACATATATTTTTTATAAAATGAATTATAATGTAATAATACTTAATTTTTGGTATTAATTCTTTTAAAAATAACGGATAATGTGGCATATTAATTTCTATTATTATATTGGCTTTGGGAATATTATATTTGATAAAATAGCACTAAATTGTGTGTTGTATTGGGTAAAATCGACTATTGTTTTAAAAATTGACTTTTTGACCAAATTTTGATATATTAATAATGCCAACTTCTAAATCTAAACATTTAGGAGGACATTTTAGTTAAATATTTACTGAATAAAAATTATGAATACATCAATTAAAAAACCAAGCAGAGTGATTGTTGAAATTACTGATAAATGTAATTTTTTATGTAAACATTGCTTTGCCAACAAGCACGACTATGAACTTAAAGTTGATAGTTGGGTAAAGATTTTTAATAATATTTGTAAAAAGGACATTCAAAGTATCACTATAACAGGCGGTGAGCCATTATTATATAAAGGACTTTTCGATTTATTATCTAAAGTTAGGATACGAAAGACAATTTTGACTTTGGACACCAATGCTTCATTAATTAATGAAAACAACATAAAAATGATTGAAAAGCACTTTAAAAAGATTAGAATATCTTTTTACGGATTGAATAGAAGTTGGCATGCGAATACTCAATCAAACGCATTTGATGAAGAAAGATTTTGGCAGATGCTAAAATTGGTTACTGCATCAAAATTAAAAGTACAGGTAAAAATACCATTGTTTAATAACAATGTTAAAAATTTATATCAAATATTAGATAAATTAAGAGAATTTAACTTGTATCAAATTGTTTTGATTCCAATTATTCCTGAAGGGAAAGCAAAATCTTTAACGGGATTAATTACAGCGAGTCAAGCAAACAAACTTTTAAAGCAATACCCATACAAAACAAGTAACATGAGAGTTTTTAAGTGGTCAAAAGGAAAGCATTTCTTAATACGTTCCAATGGTAATGTAGTATTACATCCACCAATTAATAAAAATAATTATGAACTTGGTAATGCTATGGACAGGGATATTGACGAACTTTGGCAAGAAGTTCCTGATAAATATAAGGAAATTAATGCCAAACTCACTACCGATTTAAGCGAAATATAGAATTAATTTTTTCAAATATTATTAAAGAAAACAGTTGTTAGGTTTCAACTGTTTTTTCTTTTTATTCCGCTAAATATTAGACATTTTATATGTGCTAGATTTTTAAGTATTTTTAATTTTAATCTGCTTAAAATTTTACCCCGCCTAGGCTTTATTACCATCGCAATAAGCCTATACTTGTCAGTTCTAAAGCGGATAGCATATATCTAAACAAAACGTAAAGTATATATATGTCATTCTGAGCGGAACGAAGTGTAGTCGAACCCGTAGGGCAACAACGTAAGTTGTTGGAATCCCAAAATGTAAAGTTGATATTATCACATACCTTACCCCGCCTGATTATACTCAAGGAAGTTTATACAAGCGACACGAAGTGGCATTTGATATAAACGGACGATGAATCAAATCTAGGTGGACATTGTATAACAATGGTTGTTGCGATTAGCAACTTAAATTTTAACTTGTTTAAAATTTAACTCCGCCTAGATTACGCCAAACAA
>DJSB01000005.1 GCA_002437945.1 Christensenella sp. UBA6345
ATATTTGCCCCGCCTAGATTACGATGTCGTCTACACTCCATCGCTTGTTCGTTTCACTCCCAAGTTCGACTATCGCTCATAATGACAGGCGGGGATTAGTCAACTTGATATAATATGCTATTGTATTAAAAATGCGACTTATAATTGTTAAGTGTGGTTATTTTTGTTATTACTGATACTTATATCAAATATTATTACACGTGCAGTTAATACCACTTTTATATCTAACTTACAGCCGATATATGTCATTCTGAGCGTAGTCGAACCCGCAGGGCAACAACGCAAGTTGTTGGAATCCCAAAACGTTAAGTCTATACTACCATATATTTCTATTATTCACATAATTTATCAATAAAAACATAATAGTAATTGTTATATTAGTGAATACTAGTTTATTTAAAAGCCATATTTAATTTGCAAAAATGTGGTTTTTGTATTATAATATAATCTACGGAAGTTAAATGTTCGTAAACTCACATTTAAAATCGTGCGTACACGATTTTACTTGATAAATCAAGTACTTCTAGATTTGATGAACATCAGTTATACGAAAATATTGCTACGCACTGCTTTCGTCTAACTTCCGATAATATAATCTACGGAAGACAAATGCTTGTAAATTCACATTTAAAATCATATAACACGATTTTGTTTGATAATTCAAGAACTTTGAGTTTTGATAAATATCAGTAATGTGATAATAATACTTAATGTTGCTTTGTTTAACTTCCGATAATTTAATAAAAAAATATGGATTGGAGATTTTATGACGATAGATTCTAATAATATTAGTAAAAACAAATTGTCATTAAAAGTTAACAAGGCAGTGGTGGAATATATTAAGGAAAGAAAACATAATCCCGAATCCACTCGCATAATTGCAACTAATGACATAGTTTATGCTATATACAATAAGTTGGGTATTAGTGAAATTGCTACCCCAGAGACCAAGCAACTTGTATTGGGTTGTATTGCAAAGTGTTTAACTTTACTAGAAGAAGTAAAGGCAATTTCGCCTACATCTTTTGCACCTAATAGTGTAGTTGAGTATGTAGAATATAAAAAATTGGGCAAACAAGTTAAACTTGTTGCAGATAAACCAAGCGCTTATAGTATAAGTCCAGAATTTTCTAAAAAGGTTTCTGCGTTAAAAACTAATGAATTATTGCTTAATTGTGAATATTTGGCGTTAGATGTTAATGAAAAAACATTGGATATATTGATTGCTAAAGATATTCCATTTGAGAAAGTTAAATATACTAATTCATTGTTTGATTATACAAAAGTTGCTGACTATATAGGTTGTTATAATGAAGAAACTAAAAAGGTAGATATTGTTGCAACTGCTGGCGAAAGAAGGGTATTTTTCTGTAATCGTGATATTCATACATTGCCTGAAAAGAGAGAAATTGTTAATTTGTACTATATGATTAACTTTTCTAAATATAAAGATTTGTTTATGCCATCTAGACGTACAGTTAATAATGCAACAATGTTAAGTTTGCGTAATGATAATGATAAATTATTATCTACCGAACAACTTGACTTAAAGCGTCAAACATATAAAGCAATTTAATTAATTTATAGTAAAAACACTTAACAATTAAGTTAAGTGTTTTTTTATATTTTCTTTACCCCGCCTAGATTACGACAAACGGGCTTGTCGCTTGTCCGCTATGCTCCCAAGTTCGACTGTCGCTCATAATGACAGGCGGGGGGATAGTCAACTTAATATATTATGCTACTATATTTAAAGGTGACTAATAATTGTTAAGTGTTTTTTTTAATTCTTATTTTTGTTGGTAATAAATATTAAAAATGTGCAGTCTATACTTTTTTACCTTTAACGTACAACTTATACATGTCATTCTGAGCGTAGCGTAAGCGGAGTCGAACCCGTAGGACAACAATGTAAGTTGTTGGAATCCCAAAACGTGCAACCAATTTTTAAATAATATACAACGCAAAGCCTATACTTGTCATTCTGAGCGAAGTGCAACGGAGTCGAACCCGCAGGGCAACGGCTTGCCGTTGGAATCTCTAAACGTAAAGTTTCTACCATCACATACCTTACTTTTACCCCGCCTAGATTACGACAAACGGGCTTGTCGCTTGTCCGCTATGCTCCCAAGTTCGACTACGCTCATAATGACAGGCGGGGAATAAGTACAAAATAAAAAAACTAGTTGCTATTCATACAATGTAATTGCCTAAATCTTCCCAATTGGGATTAAGGGTTTCAATTAATTCATTTTTCTTTGATCTAATCCACCCTTTAAGTTGTTTTTCACGGGTAATAGCGTCCATAATATAATTATACTCTTCAACATATACAAGTTTATGGATATGGTATCTTTTTGTATAACCATCTATTAATTCATTTTTATGTTCGTACCATCTGCGTTGAATATTGTCGGTTACGCCAATATAAAGTAATTTATTATTATCGTTTGCTAATATATAAGTGTAGTACATTATTAATCCTTAAATATTGTAGTAATATGTTTAAAGTATATTTCTTATATAATTTTTAGTCAATCATTAATAAAATATTAACAGACGTTAAGCCTATACTATTTTTATCTTCAACG
>DJSB01000006.1:0-6663 GCA_002437945.1 Christensenella sp. UBA6345
CAAGTATAGGCTTTGCGTTGTATAATATTTAAAAAATCGGCTGCACGTTTTGGGATTCCGAAAGGTGCTTGACACACTTTCGATTTGACTAACGTCAAATTTCGACTACACTACGTTCCGCTCAGAATGACATATATTTGCTATTCGTTTTATATTGTTTAAATATATACTGTACATTTTGCTATATAAACTGACTGTATTGTTGTCTTACAGATTTAACTCTGCTACTGCTATGTGTTTGATGGATATGTATAAAATATATTATATAACATTGGTATCATTATTTAATAATTAAGTATAAAAGGAAGATTTTACCACAAACTATGGTAAGGTGAATTATGAATATAACATCAAGTTTAAAGTCGAATATTAATAATATTAAATCACAATTTAATAATAGTAAAGACATAATAATCAAGCAGTTTACATCGGGTAATTATAATATAGGTATTGTGTATCTTAAAGGTATGGTTGATGTTATGCAACTATCTCAATTTGTAATACAACCTTTACAATTGGCAGACACTAGCAAGATAGATGATTTGGGACAATTGATGGGTAATATAGTAGTCTATCCCGAGACAGCAGAAGAAACAGATTTTTGCAAGATAATTAGCGAAATAACTAAAGGTAAAGTTGCAATTATTGTAGATAAATATAAAAGTATATATTTAATAGAATTGGACAAACCCAAAGAAAGAAGTTTGACCGAGCCACCTACTAGTGCGGTATTGAAAGGTCCACGTGAAGGGTTTAATGAGAATATAAAAACCAATATAGCAGTGGTGCGAAAAATATTATCTACATCAGATTTGGTTACAGAAATGTTAACTGTGGGTAGAGTTACTACTACATCTGTATGTGTAATGTATTTAAAGGGGATTGCAGAAAAAACCTTGGTTAAAGAAATTATCAATCGTCTTAAAACAATTGATATTGATGGAATAATTGATAGTTATTATATTACCGAATTTCTAAAACCCCATAAAGCAAGTATGTTTAAACAATTGGGTAATACGGAAAAACCTGATATTGCATGTGCAAAAATGCTGGAAGGTAGAATATTAATTTTGGTTGATGGTTCGCCCATTGCTATTACTTTACCTTATGTAATATTTGAAGATTTTCAAGCGGCAGATGATTATTATAAGATAAGCGCTAATGCTACTTTTGTACGTATGTTAAGAATTATTAGTTGTTTTATTACTATACTTTTGCCGGGGCTTTATATAGCAATGCAATTATATCATTATAAAGCCATACCACTTAAATTTTTAATTACAATAACCAATTCTACTCAAGGGCTTCCACTCACTCCAGTAACCGAAATACTTTTTGTTCTTATACTATTTGAAATATTATATGAAGCAAGTTTGCGTATGCCACAATATTTAGGTATAGCATTATCAGTAGTGGGTGCTTTGATACTAGGCGATACTGCAGTTAAAGCGGGCTTAATATCTCCACCTGCAGTTATGATAGTTGCATTAAGCGGTATTACTTTGTATACCATACCAGACCAGTCTCAACAATTAAGTATATTAAGGTTAATGTTTACTTTGGCTGGTAGTATGTTGGGATTCTATGGTTTGATAATATTAAGTGTTTTTGTAATTATGTATCTTAATGATTATGATAACTTTAGAGCACCATATTTAAGTCCTTTCTCGCCGTATGTTAAAAATGATATAAAGGACGCATTGATTAAACAACCATTAATTGAAATGAAAACTAGACCATTAAGTTTTCCCAATAAAAATTTAAGGAGAATGAAAAATGACAAAAAAGGTTAGTGGTGTACAAGCCGGATTTATATTAGCACTTACTACAATTAGTCTTAAGTTCTTGGTATATCCGTCCATATTTGCTAAATATGCTTATAGAGATGTATATATACCTATGGCTATAGGACTAGGCATGGATTTTATTTTTACACTAATTATTCTGTATGTGATTAAGTCCAATCCGCATATTACTTTATCTCAATTACTGACTAGAGTTATGGGTAAGACTGTCTCAAAAATAATCTATGTAATACTGTTTTTAAGATTTTTTTCTAAAGGCATAATTGCTATAAAAGAAGTGCATAATTACTTTAACGAGACACTTTTTGACAATATCAACTGGTTTGTGTACATGTTCCCGCTATTTTTACTATCTGGATACATGATGCTTAAAGACTTCCGTACCTTTGGTAGAACGATACAATTCTTTATACCTTTAATAATTGCTGCTTTAATATTTACAATATTTGTTCCTGCTACTTCGGCAGATTTTTCTAATATACTTCCTATGTTTGAAAAAGGTGCTAGTGGAATATTTAAGGCGTTGTTGTATTGTGCATATGCTTTTGGAGATTACTTAATACTATTACTATTAATGGGTAATATTGACTATCGTCCCAATACCAATCGTACCATAATTATTACTTTAATAGTTACAGATATAATAGTAGTAATTTTCTATGTTATATTCGCTAGTATATTTAAAGATACCGGACTTAATAGGTCACTTGCGATAAGCGAAATGTTATTATATACCAACATTAATACTGCTACGGGGACTATTAATTGGGTCAACATTTTAGTCTGGTTAATAATTATGTTCCTGCAAATCGGGCTTATGTTTTATTGTGCTTCCACCTGCCTAGGCCAAATTTTCTCTATTAAGAATAAATACATTAATATGTCTATCGTGACAGTTTTGGCAGTGATAACTGTATTCTATTTATATTTAAGTTTGATACGAATGCTTAATATAGTAACCAATATTTATGCGTCAGTATTTATTATTTCTGTTCAGATAATATTGCCAATATTGTGTTTGGTCTCTACTTTGATTTTAAATAATAAACACAGATTTAATTGGGTGGACGTGTACGATAAAAAAGTAATTAAATATCAATTAACTGATATTACTGGTGGAACATTAAAGAACAAGCAATTTAAGTTAAAAATGTAAATATTTAAACCATAAAATAAAGGAGATGGCTATGATAAAATATTTTAGTAAACATAAATATCTAGTGGTATTTATACTTATCATAGCCTTGTTTATACCATACTCAATTTACCAAGTACCAGAGACTGATAAGATAAGTGTAATAACGAGTATAGGTCTAGACAAGATAGATAAAGGAATCCAGTTAAGTGTTAATACTATCATACCCAATAGTGGGACTATGAGTGGCGGTGGTGGTTCTGATGGAACAGTTAAATCTATGGTGGTTAATGGTAAAAATGTGGGAGACGCATTTACACGCCTTGCATTAGTGCTAGGTAAATTACCGGGGCTAGCACATTGTGATTCAATAGTAATTAATAAAGAATTGTTTGAAAAAGATGTTACAGAATACCTAGACTATTTTGTACGTACCAATAACTTAACATCTAATGCATCGTTGATTGTTGCAGAAAAATCAGCGAAAGAAATAATAGAAACTGCAGCATCTCAAAAAGGATTAAGAGCCATAACATTAAGTGATGTGCTTCTGCTTAATCATGAATATGTGCTTGCAAAAAAATCTAATATAGATGCTTTTTATGCCAACTATTTTTCCAACTCATCATCAATGGCTCTACCTATATTAAGCGTGGGGCAAAGTAATGAAGGAGAAGAAGATTTGGGCGACAACGAAGATAAACAGAGTGGTACGGGCGACCAAAATAATTCGCAATCAAATGATAGTAGTTCTTCACAAGATAGCAGTGGTAATTCTAGTGATAGTCAATCTAGTGGACAAGGTGGCGGAGAGTCTTCAAAAAGCGGTGGACAAAGTGGGAGTTCGGGCTCGACTCCACCTACAAAAATATTAAAAAATGAAGGTAAAGGATTAGTTGTTAAAAAGGGCAAAGCGATAAAGATTATTGAAGGCGAAGATATGGAAGGGTTAAGTTTGTTAAGTAAGACAACTAAAAAAGGACATATTCAAGTCGGCAATGTTAATAGTGACGAGTTTAATGATGCAACACTTAATTTTGATATATTTCAAAAAAAGGTAACTACTAATGGATATTTTTTAGGCGATACACCAGTATTTAATTATGATATTCTTTTAATATTAAGACTTGAAGAAGTTGTTATGGATAGTTATGATATTACTTCTATGGTGGCTGTTAAAAATTTTGTTAAAGGTAATATAAAAGATGTGACCCAAGAAACTATACATTCTACCTTGGCTCATATTATTAATACTTGTAAAAACAATCAAACTGATATTTTGGGAGTGTATGACTATTTCTTTAAATATCATACTCAACAATGGAAAGATTTTTTAGATGGTTTAGATAATAAAGAAGATTATCTTAAATATGTTGTTTTCACTTGTGATTTAACAACTCAAGGAAAGATTTAATTATAGTTGTTTGTGTCGAAAAAGAATTAGTGATTAGATATTTTGTAGTATAGATTAGTAAACTTTTAATTTATGTTCTCATTCTTTTGATTTTGGTATTGGTGTGCGATAGAGTAAAGAAAAAAAAGGAGAACATTATATGAAAAAATTATCAAAACTATTTCTATTGGGAGTACTAGTATTACCATGTCTAATGTTGTATGCTTGCGGAACTATGAGTGTAAAAGGTAGAGACTTTGAATATGATAATTCTACAGTAGATTTTACAGGAACAGGCACTGCTAATCAAACAGCACTTGAAAATGAAAAACAATCTTTAAAAGATAAATATAAAGATGTAAGTGTTAAGTTTGCAGATAATGGAACAGTTACATTCGGCAGTGACCAATTGTATTACACACAAGACGGCTCAAAAATCACTATGTTTACAGACTCTGAAAAGAAAAATGCTTACACTAAATTTAATGGTGGAGATGCCCAAATCTGTGTAGATGGCAAAAATGTTAAAGTTACATTTGTAGGTAACGAAGCCAATAATAATGCCAACTATAAATACACTGTTAACTTTAAACAAGTAGCAAGTGATAATACCAATAAATAATTAATCTTAAACAATGTTATAATATATAAAGTGAAAATTTAAAATTTAAAACACTATTTTTAATAATAAAAAGTTATTCAATGTTTAGAGTGTTTGTTTAAGATAATTAAGTATTAATTTAAACAATTTAATAAATATTAAAATCAGGTATATTACAACATACTTGGTTTTTTTATTGAAATATACTTTAATATATACATTAATATATACTTGATTATTTTATTTTTATTTGATATAATACACACGTAATTAATACTAGGGTTAAAAATGTTGCCGTTAATACAAAGTTAATTTTAACTAGGTAGTTAGGCAAGATTATAGTCATTAGTATATTAATTGCCAACTTGCTTTTAGTAAAAAGCCGATAAGACCATAAGGAGGTAATTTATGAACAAATACGAATTGCTTACTATTTTCTCTGCTACTTTAACTGACGAAGAAAAAGACGCCGCTGTTAAAAAGTATACAGATTTAATGGAAAAAGAAGGCAAACTTGTAGGTATCAATAAATGGGGTGTTAAAAAATTAGCATATCCTGTTAACTACAAGAAAGAAGGTTACTATGTTTTATTTGAATTTGAAGCAGAACCATCTTTGCCAAAACGTATCAACGACTTAATGAATATTGATGAAGCCGTTATGCGTAGTTTGTGCTTAAAGAAAGAAGCATAATTAATTAATCATTGAAGGATAAAACGATATGAATAAAGTTATTTTAATTGGTAACCTTACAAAGGATCCAGAAATCTCAACAACTACTAATGGTGTTTCTGTATGCCGTTTTGCACTAGCAGTAACTCGTCGTTACACAAATTCTAGTGGCGAACGTGAAGCAGATTTCATTAACATTGTAGTATGGCGTGCTTTGGCAGAAAACTGCCATAAGTTCTTAAGAAAAGGTAGTAAAGCGGCTGTTATTGGTTCACTACAAAGTCGTGCTTATGATGCTCCAGACGGCAGTAAACGTTATGTTACTGAAGTTGTAGCCGAAGAAGTAGAATTTATTAGTACCAAAAATACCGATAGTGTAGAGTCAAGAAGAGAAGACGAAAAAGTTACTGAACTTGAACCTATAGATGATAATGACCTACCTTTCTAATTAAAAGTTATTAAAGGAGTTAAATTATGAGCGAAGAAAAACAAGAAAATGTTGTTATGGCTGAAGATAAAGCCGTTGCACCAAAGCGCTTTAAGAAAACTTCTAGAAAAAAAGTTTGCAACTTTTGTGTAGAAAAATCAGAATATATTGATTATAAAGACGTAGCAAAATTACGTAGATATATCACAGAAAAGGGCAAAATTGTTCCTAGAAGACAAACTGGCACTTGTGCTAAACATCAACGTGAATTGACAACTGCTATTAAACGTGCACGTTTTATGGCATTAATCCCTTACGTTGGCGACTAATATTTGTACATAAAAAATACCCGTTTGGGTATTTTTTTTATAAATTGATTATATATATCAGTTCTAAAGCATAGTGTAACGTGGTCGAATCCGCAGGGTAACAGCAAAACGAAGAAATCCCAAACCGTGCAGCCAATTTTTAAAATAATATACAACGAATAGCATATACTTGTCAGTTCTATAGCGAAACGAAGTGAAGTCGAACCCGTAGGGCAACGGCGAAGACGTTGGAATCTTATAACATACAGCCTATATGTGTCATTCTGAGCGTAGCGTAAGCGGAGTCGAAATTTGACGTTAG
>DJSB01000006.1:6756-12256 GCA_002437945.1 Christensenella sp. UBA6345
GTTTGTCGCTTGTCCGCTATGCTTCCAAGTTCGACTAACGCTTGATAAATGACAGGCGGGGTGAAAGACAAATTAACATAAATATGTAATTATATATCCTAATTAAAAATAAAAAAACACTACCGTGGTAGTGCTTTTTTATTTTATTAAACATTAAGTAAACGTAAAATGTGTTTGCTAATAATCATAAGGATCATGTCTGGTATCCAAAGGATTGCACCCAAAGGAATTCTTAAGATAGCAGCAACAAGTTTGCCTTCTTTTGCTCTAGTGATAATACCTAGTACCCAAGCGGTTACAGGGATTATAGCCAAGATAACACTTACGAGATAACTTAAACCAAGATAATCAGATTTCTTTGCCATGTCATTTTACTCCTTTTTTGTTATTACTAATATATTACACTAGAATTGGTTTTAAGTTAAATAATTTTGACGTATTTTGTCAAACTTTATTAAAAAACATCATTTTTTATAACATTTCATATGTTTTGACATTTATTTTACTTACACATTTATTAGATTAACAATGTTGATAACCATTATTATTTTTTTTATCATAAATAAGTTTAACTTATATGTATAAATCGTTGGGCAAATAATTTAATTATGGTACAATATATATTGTATTATGGCAAAGAAATATGATTATGAACAACTTGAACGTGAAGGTAAGACTGATGTTCATGTTGATGGAGAAGTAATAAAAGATTATTCCGATAGGGAGATTACTGCAAAGTATCATTTTACAATCAAAAACCCTATTGGTAGATTTTTTGCGTTTATTTTTTGGTGTATTGTTGCATTATTAGTACCATTTATAGTTTTGTTGACTCACGGCACAAGAATTAGGGGCAAACGTAACTTACGTGGACTTAAAAAGAGTGGTGCGGTGGTTATAGCCAACCATGTATTATATCTAGATTGTATGATAGGTGCACAATGTGTATATCCTAAAAAATTATATTTCCACGTATTAGAAAATAGCATGAAAGTTAAGGGATTAAGCACAGTGATGAAAGCCCTAGGTGCTATGCCTATTCCATCAAAACCTAGTGCCAAGAGAGCATTTATTGAAGAAACCGATAAACTTTTGGCAAAGAAAAAATGGATATGTGTATACCCAGAAACGGCTTTGTGGCCATACTATGATAAGATACGTCCATTTAAAACCGGCGCTTTCCATTTTGCTGTAAAAAACAATGTTCCTATTATTCCTATATGTATTAATTTTAGAAGAAGTCGTGGTATATTTAAGAAATTGGGTATGCGTACCAAATTTGTTACCGTCCATATAGGTAAACCTTTGTATGCTAATCCACAACTAGAATTTAATGATGCGGTTAATGATTTACTACAACGCTCACACACAGTTATGACTCGTATGAATCACTTATTTAAAGTAATTGATGGCAATGTCGTAGATGAGAATGAAAAGTGGGGTAATAGACCTATATTTATAGATTCGGTTAAGAAAGCCAAAGCAAAGACGGAAACTGTTAATTTCCGTAGACGCAATAAACCTGCTACGGTAAGTAATGAAGATGCTGAACTATATAATTATGATAGATATTTGACTCAAGAAGAAGAATTGAAATGTGAAAATATAGAAAAGGCTAGTCAAGATAATAACATAGAAATAACTAACGAAAATTTAAGTCATGTTAAAGATGATGTTAAGTCTAATAATATTGACCAATCCAATGATGATAACCAAAAATAAGCATTTTGTAATGCTTATTTTTTTAAACAAATTTTTGTAATATGCATATTAAATATTATGAGTAAAAATATATTTGATTATGACATTACCATAGATGGTATACAACAATTAATAATAGATTATTTTGGCGAATATTTATCTTTATCGCAGATAGAGATAATTACTAGTAAAGTTATGAATTTAATTGATAAAGATATACACTTTATTGCTAGTCTTGACCCATCACAAAATAGTGTAGAAGTTGTAAGAAATTTAAAAACAAAAAGTTTAATTGCTACTTTGTGTTATCGTATAGCCAATGTAATATTTTATGGCGGATATTTAGATAAAGATAATGATAAAATAACTCGAGAATTTATGGAAAAAGTGGCGAGTTTTACATCAATTGATATACACCCGCAAGCCATTATAGGTGAATGTTTTTTTATAGACCATGGTGCTAATGTTGTTATAGGTTCGACTACAGTTATCGGTAAATGTTGCAATCTGTTTAATGATGTAGTGCTAGGTAGTAAGAATGTTAAGACGGCATTACCGGTTAAGCGTCACCCGACACTAAAAGACAATGTGACAATATGTGCTGGTTGTAGAGTACTGGGCGATATTACTATAGGTAACAATTGTTTTATTTCTCCCAATGCAGTGGTACTTGATGATGTGCCAGACGATACTCATGTCAGTATAATCAATCAACTTCAATTATCGAAAATGGGCAATAGATTACCTAGTCAAAAAATGATTGTCTATGGTGTAGTACCTAAATTTAAAAATACTATAAAAATATTGGGCGAAGGTTTTTATAATCCTACCGTATTAATTAAACTCAAAAATGATAAAAGTCTTAATTATACTATTACATATTGGGATAAAAATAAAATACTTATAAAAATAAAAAACACAACTGCTTTTGACCACAAAACAGTAAGCGGTGCAAAGATAATTATATTATCTAATGCAGATAAAGTAATTATTACACAAAGTTTCGGTTTGACCAAAGTACTTACAAATTTAAGTTAAATTTTGCAAAATTCCCTATTGACAATACGCTCGGGGCGGTGTATAATAACAACGCATTTTAATTAAAAGATTAAAATGTTTTTCCATTTTTCATTTCTACCTATATTTTTCGTTTAATAAAGGTGACAAAAACACGCATTATACTCCACAGCGTGTTTTTTGTTTTTTTAATCATTAATGTAATGTTAAATTTAATTATGGCTAAATTGCTGACACATAACCATGATTATATTATGGTTGTTAGGTATATTATTTAAAAAAATCTTAAATTGTTTGCGTGTATTGATTGTTTCATGTTAAAGTTTAAATGAAGCAATCTTTTTTTAAGAATGCATAATTACATCAACGAAAAGTGTGTTAGAAAGAAGGGTAGATATGCAATTAAAATTACTTAATTTTCATAAAATGCTCGCCAACTTCTCTATGAGTCTAGTTGGTGGTTTTGTACCACTAATAATATATAAAAATACAGGTAGTGTTTTTTTGGGCAGTATTTTATTTGTTTGTAATGTATTTAATCAATTTTATTATTAATTGCATTTTCCGTAATCAGTTCACAAAAAGGCCACAATTGTTTTTGGTTTTGCGTGCTATCCCTATTTTAATATATTCCTTGTCGGTATTGTTGTTAGACGTAAATTTTGTATGGGGAATTATATTAGTTACTATTTTCTATGCATTTAATTTAAGTTTTAAAGGCAATAGCACCGAAATTATACTTAATTATTCGGTTTCGCAAGATACCAATACTAAAAGTTTAGGACTTACTAGAGTGTTTGAACAAGTTGGTACTATTGTTGCTCAAATATCAGGTGCATTATTCCTAGATTATCTTAATACTTTTGTGTTAATAATTATAGCAATTAGTGTGTATCTGGTAAGTACTATACCACTACTTATGTATTACATTACATCTAGAAAACAAAAAGGTTTTAATACCGAAATGACCAGTAATGCATTAGTACAATTTGCTCAAAATGAAGACAAAACTGCTAAAGGTAAAAAGGTAGCCAAACAAATTTTGTTCCAGTATGGATTAATGTATTATTTAGTTGCATTCCTAGATAGTTTTCTTGATTTGTTTAACATATATATCTATGTAAAAACTGGACAATTTATATATGCAGGATATTTTAGTGCTATATACAATACTATGTATGCAGTATCTAGTTATGTGGTTGGTTTTGTCAGTGCTAAACATGATACTACTATACTATCTTCTATATGTATGGGCATTAATGCTATAAGTGTTATTGTGGTAATATATATTCCAATTGTTTGGGTTCAAATGATACTTTTCGGGATTATAGGTTTTGCTTATCCATTCTATTCGCTATTTATTATTGAACGTATGCTTGCAAAGACTCGTATACTGGGTGTAAGCAATCGTGCTATATTGTTAAGGGACAAAATGTCTGTATTAGGTAAAGCGAGCGTAATTTCTCCATCATTGTTTGTACCACTTGTTCCTTCATTTATAGTTATGGGTATCGCTTTAGCGATAGGTGGAGCATATCTTCCTTTTGGCGAAGAATATAGCCGAAAGAATTTGATTAATTATTTAGAAGGCGATTAAGTTAATTTTGAAGTTAATTAGAGACAAAGTAAGAAATATTTTTAATATATTTGCTTATAAATTAGATTTAGTGCTAAAATGATAATGCAATTAAATTTGCAATTTAATGAAAAAAGGGAATATAAATATGATTAATTTTGACGTATCTTCTGATTCTACTTGTGACTTGTATGCACAAGAGATAAAGGACATGAATATACATTTTGTACCATTGTGTTTTACTATAGACAAGAATGGCGAACTTAACGAATATTATGATAATTTTAGTGATTATCAACAATATGTAGACTACTACAATCAATTACGTTCTGGAGCAGTTTCAAAGACAAGTATGCTTAACTATGCGGCTCACCTAGAACATTTTACAAAGATGGCACAAGCAGGAGTAAAAAATGCTATACATTTTACTATTTCTTATGCATTAAGCCCTACAGTAGATGTTGCTAGAAAAGCAGTAAAAGAAGTTCAAGAAACATATCCAGACTTCAATTGTTTGTGCGTAGAAAGTCATACCACAACTATAGGTCAAGGTATGTTGGTACGTATTGCTTGCGATATGAGAGATAAAGGCAAAACTCTACAAGAAACTTTTGATTATGTAGAAAGTGTAAAATCAAAAATTCAACACTTTATTATTGCTGATAGTCTTATGTATCTTAAACGTGGCGGTAGAGTAGGTAGTGCTAAAGCCATTGTTGGTACTTTGCTTAATGTTAAACCTATATTAGTATTTACTAAAGAAGGTAGATTAGAGATGTATAAAAAGGCTAGTGGTATGAAAACTGCTATTAAGACCGCTATAGACGAATTCCCTAATTATACCCTAAATAAAGATTATCCTACAATATGGATAGTTCATACTGATAATCAACCTATGGCAGAATTTTTAAGTAAGTCTTTTGAAGAAAAATATGGTATAAAGCCAGTTATTCGTATTATGGGACCTATTATTGGTAGCCACGTAGGACCAGGCTCTTTGGCTTATGCTTTTGTAAGCAACGAAGAAAGACCTATTTAATTAATTAAAATTTATTAATAAAAAGTTGCCCATTTTGGACAACTTTTTTATTTTTACAGGAATTAATGCTTTATTTGCCCCGCCTAGATTACGATGTCGTCTACACTCCATCGCTTGTTCGTTTCACTCCCAAGTTCGACTATCGCTCATAATGACAGGCGGGGGTT
>DJSB01000003.1:0-7793 GCA_002437945.1 Christensenella sp. UBA6345
GTTTGTCGCTTGTCCGCTAATGCTCCCAAGTTCGACTTTGCTCATAATGACAGGCGGGGGGATAAGAATATCAAAACACTAATAATTTTAAAATCTTTTATAATGTAATAAAGTTAATAATCTAAAAAAAGTATAGTATGATAAAAATACTATACTTTTTTAGTTGTATTCTAACTTTATTTTGTTATAAGACTATATGCTATATCGTATACTTGTGTGTTGTCTACTGTTTTGTCATTGTCATAAGTAAAATTGATATTGTAAAGATACAAAGGCACATTTCTGTCAGTATGACTTTTCTTATGATACAAACTACTTAAAGTTTGCTTTGAATTAAGTGAATCATCTATTTCTTTACGAGTATTTGCTTTATCAAGTTTGCCAGTTTCATGATCTGCGGTAAATATTATAGCAGTGTCAGTACGATCTTTACACCAGTCTAGTATGTAGTCTATACCTTCGCCTATATTCATCATGGCAGACATCATACCTAGTATATTATTGTTGTGACTATTTTTATCTATGTATGCTTCTTCTATCATAAGACAAAAACCATTCTCATTGTTATAGTCCATATAATCTAATACAAATTCAAGTAGTTGAGAGTAGTTGGTGGTATTAGTTAAACCGGGAGTATATTGTGAATATAAACCATCTAAAGAAGCCAGAACTTTATGGTTTTTATCTGCTGTTTTTAGTGAATTATAATCGGTATATATATCGTATCCGTTTGCTTTAAAATTTTCACCGTATTTTTCTACATAATACTGGGTATCTTGTTTGCCTATAAGTAAATCTATATTACTACCATATTGGCATTTGATTATATCGTCTTTATCGCCCCTATTGTTAGCATGTGCGGAAAAACAGGCTGGAGTTGCACCACTTAAATAGTCAGTGGTTACTACTCCGGTTCGTTTATTTTTACTACGTGCTACTTCCATAAGGTTGGTGACGTCTTTTTTATCAATACGAGATATTACTCCATTATCTGTTTTTTTACCTGTAGCAAGTGCTGTACCGGCTGCGGCACTATCTGTTACTGTATCGTTACGTGAATATGTGGTTATATCTGTTACATAATATTGTTCAAAGTTAAAAGTTTTATTATAATATGTTTTTGTGTTGGCAATATGATTAGGACCCATACCATCGCCAATTATATAAATCAGATTTTTTACTTCAGTGCTTGCATCTATATTAATATCGGGTTTCTCTTTTGGGGTTGGTCTACAACCACATAAAATACACACACTTAATATTAATATTGATACTAAGCTTAAAAATAGTCTTTTCGTTTTACCCATAATTTCTCCGTTATTTATTGTTGTTATTATTGTAACACAAGTTTGTATTTTACCAAAAAAAATTACATTAAAAATAAGTGATAATATTGATTTATTATTAGACATTTTATGTTATAATTAAGTATCAATATGTATGGAGTGAGTACTTATGGATAACAATAGTAATCGTGTTATCGGTGCTAGATTAAAATAATATATATAAGGAATATGACTATGGAAATACGTTTTGCTAGAATCAATGAAATAGATCAACTTGTAGAGTTAAGTAAAAAGTTTGCTGATGAAAATTGTTGTAATGGTGTTGTTGCTGACGACTATAATTACTTTTTTGGCAAAAAAGTGGCAGTTGTTGTTAATAAAGATGTAATAATAGGTTATGCATATGGAGAAGTGGGTATAGAAATAACCAATAGAAGTTACTCCAAAATTAATGATAAATATTATTATATAGATGAGATGTACATAGATAAAGAGTATAGAAATCAAGGAATAGGTAAAAGATTGTATCAGTATTTAGAACAGTATGCTATTGATAATAAATGCGTTAGTATCCAACTTAATGCTGTATCTAAAGACTATAAAAGTTTACTTAAATTCTATATAGAAGAATTGGGGTTCGAATTTTTAAATGCGTTATTAATTAAGCATATAGGGAGATAGTATGGTAGTTGAATTGTTAAAAGAAAAAGATATAGATAAAGTTGTTAAACTTATAGAGAAGACTTGTAGGATTTCTTTTAAGATGTATTATCCACAGAGTGTTATTGACGAGACGATAAAAAGTCTAGATTATGATGGAGTTAAAAAACGTGCCAGTTGGACACATTTTTATGTTGTTAAAGATGGCGATAATGTGGTAGGCTGTGGTGCTATAGGACCTTATTGGGATAGTGTGACAGAGAGTAGTCTTTTTACTATATTTGTAGATCCTGATTACCAAGGTAAAGGTATAGGCAAACTAATAATTAATACTTTAGAAAGTGATGAGTATTTTTTACGTTCAAGTCGTGTAGAAATACCGGCTAGTGTTGTGGCATTGCCATTCTATATTCATATGGGTTATACTCATAAAAATGGTGTTATGACTTTTGAAGATAACCATTTTGCATTAGAAAAATATAGAAATTAAATTTTTAATTGATTGATTAATTAGGGTTACTGTGAATTAAAAATACAATTATCACAAAAAATTGAAACAAAACTATTGATATTTTGTTTTATTTATGATAGTATCAACATATGAAAAAGTTGTTAAAGCAACAATTTAATATAGTTAATTGCTATGATTTGAATATTGGTGACCTTCTTGATTAAGTTTGAGAAGGTCATTTTTATTGCTTATAACAACAAAAGGGGTGCAAATGATAGAAGTAAAAAATTTAACCAAAGTCTTCAAAATTGCTAAAAAAGAAAAAGGAATTTGGGGATCAATTAAAGGGCTGTTTAATAGAAAGTACATAATTAAAAAAGCCCTTGATGATGTGTCGTTTACGATTAATGATGGCGACATAGTCGGATACCTAGGGCCCAATGGTGCAGGTAAAAGTACCACAATAAAGATTATGTGTGGTATACTTACTCCTACATCGGGCGAATGTGTAATCAATGGTATGATACCATGGAAAGATAGAGCCAATTATGTAAAAGATATTGGTGTAGTCTTTGGACAACGTTCACAATTGTGGTGGGACGTCCCAGTTATAGATAGTTTTTATCTTCTAAAGGATATTTACAAAATACCTGATGATGTGTTTGCTGACCAATTAAAAATATTAACAGAAAAATTGGATTTACAAGAAATAATCAATTATCCGCTTCGCCAACTATCTTTAGGACAGAAAATGAAATGTGAATTGGCAGGTTCGTTATTACACAAACCAAAGATACTATTCTTGGACGAACCTACTATAGGACTAGATGCTACTAGCAAACTTAAAGTTAGAGATTTTATAAAAAACATTAATAAAGAATTTGGGATAACTGTCATACTTACAACTCATGATATGAATGATATAGAAGCATTAACCAATAAAATAATTATTATAGGTAAAGGTAAATTGCTATACAATGGCTCATTTGATGCTATCAAACACAAATATAAAAACCATCGTATTGTAGAAGTTGAATTTGAACAAGAATATGACAATGTAGATATACCTAAATTTAAACTTATCAAAAAAGAAGGTAAAGTGTTTACCTTTAAAACAGATGATAATGATTTTAAATTAGCAGATTTTGTAGTTGATTTAAGTAAGAAATATAAAGTAGTCGATGTTCAAGTAGAGTCTATCGGATTAGAAGAAATCATATCAAAAATGTTTGGAGATTTGGGTGTATGAGAGCATATAAATCAATATTCAAATTAAGGTTTATTAACTCTTTACAATATCGCACCGCTGCTATTGCTGGTGTACTTACACAAGTTGCCTTTGGACTTATGTATTTAATGTTGTATAGAGCATTCTATTCACAAGGCAATATACCTGATAACTTCGATTACAATCAGATGGCAAGTTATGTATGGCTACAACAGATGTTTTTCATATACTTTGCTACATTTGATAGAAACAAAGAAATAATATCACAAATAGAACAAGGCAATATATGTTATGAGATTGTACGTCCTATCAATCTGTATACCAACTGGTTTTGCACTGTTTATGCAGAAAAAACATCAAAAACTTTATTAAGATTTGTTCCAGTGTTGTTGGTGGCTGCATTGTTACCGGCAGGCTGGGGGATTGGACTTCCATCTAGTATATGGTCATTTGGTTTATTTATAATTAATATGATATTGGGTGGTATACTTACCGTAGCATTAAGTTTAGTATGTTATTGCTTGCTTTTCCAGACAATGTCATCTTTAGGTGTTTTCTCTATTTTCTCTACCATCGCATCATTATTAAGTGGTAAATTAATCCCTATACCACTTACTCCAGTATGGTTTCAGAATCTTCTTAATTATTTCCCATTTAGATATACCAACGATTTACCTTTCCGCACTTATACCGGTAGCATTTCACTTAACGAATCACTTATTCAAACTTTAATCCAATTGGCATGGACTGTATTATTCGTGGTATTGGGTAATATATATCTTAAACACAATCTTAAAAAAGTAGAAGTTCAAGGGGGTTAATTATGTTGTATTTTAAATTTTTAAAAATGCATTTTAAAAAATTGCTACAATATAGACTATCATTTGCCTTAAGTTTAATTGCCCAAACACTTACTTCTACTATGATGCTTGTAGGTATGTATTTTCTATTTGATAGATTTAATGCAGTAAAAGGTTGGACATTTAGTCAAGTAGCAATTTCATATTCTATAGTGTTCGTGTGTTTCTCATTTACCGAATGTTTCTTTAGGGGCGTTGACCAATTTTCAAAATGCGTTAAGTCTGGTTCGCTAGATGCTATGTTTACTAAACCTAGGGGAATATTACATCAAGTTATATGCAGTGATGTCGAATTTTCTAAATTAGGCAGGTTATTAGTATCATTAATTGTGCTAGCATATGCTTGTAGTATTCAACCATTCACATGGACAGCATTAAAAATAATAGAAATTATACTAATGATGGTATGTGGAGTGTTTATATTCTTGGTACTATTCTTATTGGGTGCTGCATTTAGTATATTTACTATTGAAGGTACAGAAGTTGTTAATATATTTACTGATGGCGGTAGGGAACTATGCCAATATCCAGTAGATATATATGGAGACGTAATTAAAAAAATATTTACTTATATAATACCATTTGCATGTTTCAATTATCTACCTATGAAATTTATATTTGATATGCCCAATGTAACCTTGTGGGGCAATATTCTTGCACCTATATATGGTATGTTGTTTATAGTACCAGCATATATTATTTTTAGATTGGCATTAAAGAAATATAATTCGACTGGTACATAATGGTAGGTTATTTGTTATTAATATGATACAATAAAAGTAGTTATAGTTAGGTTATCAATAACTTGATTAACTACTTTTATTTTTTTGTGGAGAACATTATGAAAAATATTTCATTATATAAGCCCAATGCTTCGGATATGTGGTTTAGGGCACAATGTATGTCTGACCCAGATACTATGAGTTATAATGCAGGATATGATTTAACTTTTGATGGCTATCATTATGATACTGGTTGTATAGATTTTGATAAATCAAAATGGGAAGAATGGGTTAATGCAAAGTATAGTGACCCCGATTCCTTTTATGCGTACATTGTCGATGAAGATACTCATGAATTTGTGGGATATGTTAATTATCATAAATCATCTAATAGATATGAGATGGGTATTGTTATTTATTCAAAATATCGTGGTATGGGTTATATGAAACCTAGTATGGAACTATTTATACAATATGCAAAAGAGCATGGAGTAACTGCTTTGTACGATACCATACCAAAGAATCGTGAAAAGGCATTAAAAGTATTCTTTGATTTAGGTTTTAAGGTGACTAAAGAATTTATGACTACAAAATTTAAAAAAGATGACCCAGTATACGAGATTAAATTGGATTTATAGGAAAGGAGATAATATGTTTACAGTAAAAACCGAACTTAATAGTGAAGTTCAAACCGAACTTTCTAGACCGGTATATATCACATCATTAATTATGTTAATTATAGGTTCTGTGGGGTTAGTCGCTTATATAGTACTAGGCACAATATTTGATAACACAGCACTAGATTATATGCTCGCATTTGCTGTGCCTTTTGGCTTTGGATTAGTATTTTTAATTACTGTTAAAAAGATGAGTAAAAATATAGAAAAAATCAAACAAACCAATGAATACACCTTTGAACAAGATTATATGTCTGTTACTACATATAGGTTTGAAGAAAACGAGGGTAGTATAAAAGTATATTATAGAGACCTTGTAAAAAGTAGAGAAACAGAAAAATATATTTTTATGTACATAAACAAAGTTTCTGCTTTGGCAGTAGATAAGACATTGCTTACAGAAGACGAATTAATTATTCTTAAATCTTTGTTGGGTTTAAAAATAAAAAAATAATTATTAATTTTTAAATTAACACTTGCAAATTTATATAAATATTGTATACTCTTAATGCATGTGTTGTGGACTTACTTAACTCCAATACATATGCTTAATTTACTAAAGAAGGTATTTATGGGAAAGAAGTTAATTCCTGATAATATTATGAAGAAAAAAGGTGTTGTATATTGTCTTAATATTTTGACAATTATAGCCGGTACATTTTTAATGGGTATTGCATTTAGTGTGTTCCTATCACCTAATAAGATTTCGCCTACAGGCTTTTCGGGTATAGCGTCACTTATATGCAACTTTGCCGCATCGCACGGGATTGATATTAATCCATCATTACTATATTTGGGTATGAATGCAATTCTATTTGCTATAGCATTTAAGTCTATGGGAAAAGATTTTATTATACTTTCTGTAGTAGGTGTAGCATCATATTCATTAAGTATGTTTGTTTGTAAGTATATTCATATAGATGTAGGTAATGATTTATTGTTATGTGCATTATATGGCGGATTGTTTATGGGTTTAGGCTCTGGATTAGTATTAAGAAGTGGTGGTAGTACTGGTGGCGGAGATACCATAGCATGTATGCTAAAACATGGCAATTCACGTATTACTACTGGACAGATAATAATAATCATAGACATATTTATTATTAGTGGTAGTTGCTTTATTTATGGTATTAATTATGGTATGTATGCACTTGTTACTTGTTTTGTTATGGGTAACGTATGTGACGTGGTTATTAATGGTGTTAGAGCAGCACGTGCATATTATATTATTACCGATAAAGATGTAGAAATAAGCCAGTCAATTATTACCAATGTTAAACGTGGCGTAACTTGTATGAATGTTGTGGGTATGTATCAAAATACCAATCATAAAATGTTGCTTTGTATAGTTACACGTTCACAAGTTGTAGCACTTAAACATGTAGTAAAAACTATTGACCCTACAGCATTTATGTATAGTGTCAATGTTACTGAAGCCTTGGGTAGGGGATTTGACCCATTGGACAAAAAAGCAACTTTAAAATCAAAAACCGATGTTAAGCCAGTCACATTAGGCGATGTGGTTATTGCTTCTAAACCAAATATTGAAAGCAATGAAAATAAAGCAAATACAGAAGTTGATGTTAATGAAGTTGTTAAAGAAGAAACCAGTCAGAATATCGACACTGCAGATAAAAATTAAAATTTAAAGTTAAATTTTATTTATTTATTTGTGTTTTATTAAAATTTTATTATTTTTACTTATATTGACTTTGTTTCAAAATAAACAATATTAAAAAAGTATAGCATTTTATTTGTGCTATACTTTTTTGTTAACCAACGAATACCTTATGTGTGTCATTCTGAGCGGAGCGTAAGCGAAGTCGAACCCGTAGGGCAACGGCGAAGACGTTGGAATCTCAAAACGTAAGGTTAATATTATCACATACCTTACCCCGCCTAGATTACG
>DJSB01000003.1:7884-8105 GCA_002437945.1 Christensenella sp. UBA6345
TTAGACAACTTAATATAATATGATAGTACTTAAAAAGTAACTTATAATTGTTAAGTCTGACTAGTTTTTGTTATTACTGATATACTTATCAAATATTAGTACACATGCAGTCTATACTATTTTTATCTCAAACATACAGTATATACTTGTCAGTTCTAAAGCGTAGCGTAAGCGGAGTCGAACCCGTAGGGCAACGGCGAAGACGTTGGAATCCCAAAACG
>DJSB01000004.1 GCA_002437945.1 Christensenella sp. UBA6345
CGTAGCGTAAGCGGAGTCGAAATTTGACGTTAGTCAAATCGAAAGTGTGCTTGCACCTTTCGGAATCCTAAAACGCAAAGTAAATACTCTCACATATTTAACTTACCCCGCATAGATTACGACAAACAAGTTTGTCGCTTGTCCGCTAATGCTTCCAAGTTCGACTGTCGCTTGATAAATGACATGCGGGTAAGTAACTCTTATTTCTGATTATATTGTGGAGTCGAGATAACAACTTAAATTCCCCCTTGTTTTTCTGCTTGTTATTCTGAATATAGCGATAACAACTTGATTGACAAATGTCTATGATTGGGGTCGGTTTTATGCATTAAATCGCTATAATTACACACTATAATATTAGAAGGTTTTATGTGGGGTTTCTAGTAACTATTTATTAGACAAAATTATTCAAAATCCACTATTTTACGACTTTATAACTATTTAACCAAATCGTTAAAAACACTATTAATAATTGGGTATAATTTTAGTATAAAGTGAGAAAAACTTTAAATATTTTGAAAATAAAAAAGGGAGATTAAAACAAAATGAAAAAACACTTTATGTACTATGTTTCGGCTTTTGTATTGTGTATGCTTTCAGTAGTACTGCTAGGTGCTTGTGGTAAAAAAGACTATGATATGTCCAATATATCTTTGTCTGATGCTACCTTTACTTATGATGGCAATGCTCACACCATCGAACTTAAAGGCGAATTACCTAATGGTGTAACAGCAGACTATAAGTATTATAGTGATGCAACATACGAGACAGAAGTTACTTCACCAGTAGATGCTGGTAAGTATTATGTAGTAGTTAAGTTTACAGGCGATGCTAAACATAATCCTATAGAAGACAAAACCGCTACATTAACTATTAACAAGGCTGTATATCCTAATCTAGATGTTACTTTACGTGCTACTTATCTAGATGATGACAACCAAGAAAAAACAGTAATGGCTAAAGACAATGGCGATGGTACTTTATATCTTGAATCTATCAATAAAGAATATACTATCAGTGTTAATAGCACTACTCCTAATGGTACAGTTACTACAGAGTTCTACAACGAACTTAATGCAGATGGTACTGTTAAGGAAAGCAGTAAGTCATTAAGCAACAAACTTACTAACTATGGCGATAAAGTACACATTAAAATTACTTTATCAGATGAAAACCATGAACCTATTTCTGTAGTAAGAACAATAACTATTGAAAGAAAAACAGTAGAAATCAGAACTTACGAAGATTTAGAAAATATGAATAAAGACCTATTCACAAAATCAATTGAAGAACGTGTAAATTTAAGATATTTACTACTTAACGATATTGATTGTGAAGGTAAAGTATGGAAAACTATTGGCGTAAATTTTGGACAAGATTATTTTGTTAGTGAATTTAATGGTAATGGTCATACTATTAGCAACTTTAAACTTACTGAACAATCCGTTGTTTACACTCTTGAAGTTAATGGTGAAACAAAAACAGTTACCCCTAACACTCCAAATCAATGTGTACATCTTGGTTTCTTTGGATATATCGCAAGTGCAGAAATTCATGATGTAACATTTGATAATGTAAATGTTAAATTTGATATGCGTGCATTGATGTTATCTGATGATAATTCAAGATATACTTACTATGGTACAGTATTTGCAAGGGCTGAATATGATCCTTCATTTGCTGCAGGTTCAATTAGTTCTTGTACATCAATTTACAATGTTACTGTTAAAAACTCTAACATTGATATTAAGGCTGCAAAAGCATATATTGGTGGAATAATCGGTATTGAACATAACAAAAATACTAACGAATCAACATTCTTGAGAAAAAATTTAAAAGTTGAAGATGTTAATATGAATGTTTCTTTGTGTCACTGGAGTAAGAAATTTTTAAACAGCAATGAATCGTATGATAGAATATCTATAGGTGGTATAGTTGGCGAAACTCAAAGCGGAGATGTTGTAGTTTATGAAGATTGTAAAGTTATCAATCTTAATGTTGTAGGTAAAGGATATTATGATGTTCTTTATAATGAAAGTACAGGTGCATTTATAAATACAGTATCTGCTATGAACGGTGGTGGTTATGGTACAAATAAACCATTAAGTGTAGGTGGTATTTTGGGCTGGAATAGAAGTGGGGCTAAAGAAATAACTCTTAAAAACTGTGAAGTAACTAACTTAACAGCCGCTTTATATGTTAAAAGTAAAGCCCATGCACAATTTAATGGTTTATATGGCGAAAACAGTGTTCAAGGTAATAGACAAGATAGCAATGGTGCAGACATAGTTGATGGCGAAGGAAATCCAATTCCTGCATTATATGAAGAAAATTGTACATTTACTGGAACTACTGGTATATATATCCTAGGTGGTAAATTAAAAGAAGGTGTAACTCCAAGTGAAGATAATGCAAATATTGCATTAGGCGATAATGCTGGATTTGTTTACACTCCAGATAAATATGACCCTAACTATGTATATGTTAATGGTGTACTAGTTACCGAATAATTTATAATTAATTAAATAAATATAAAAAGGCAACTCTAGATAATTGAAGTGACCCCTACGGGGTTCACTTCATAATAAGGGTTGTCTTTTTTATGCCTGTAATTATTTTTTTCTCTTAATTTGGCTTTTGCTTAATCAATTTATCCAAGATTGATTAGAAATCAGGATTAATCTATGTGATTTTAATTTGATAACAAAAAAGAACGAATATATTAAATTGCCTATAAATGTTATTTAATATTTATCCGTTCTTTTTTTAACTATATATTATTTCTTTTTCCATACTACATACAATGTCATATC
>DJSB01000001.1 GCA_002437945.1 Christensenella sp. UBA6345
GGCGTAATCTAGGCGGGGTAAATTTATATAATTTAATAAAACATATAATTAGTCAACAAAAAATCACACAAGTAATACTCTTGTGTGATTTTTGTTATATATCTAAATACTCTTGACCAATAAACAAGTCGCCTTCTTTAGTCTTAATTAATCTATACTCTGCTATCTGTAAGTCGTGTATAAATTTTTCAAAATTTTTAGCAGTATCGTTAGGGCTATCTAGTCTTAATTCAAGAATGTTAAGTTTGACTTTTGCGTGTTTTGTATTCTCATATACACATTTTTCAAAACTCATAATTATTTTTAAACCATTACTATTGATTATACGGAAACGTTCACGTTTTTTAACAATATATAATTTAGGTTTAATACGGCGTACCATTTCTAGTGGTTCGACACTAATACCGGTAGGCATAAGTTCAAGCACTACACTTGCTATGTATTCATAATTTTTGGCTATGGATTCTTTTTTACCTATCCTACGTATAAATGTATCTGGTATGTCTGATATAAACATAATACGTGAAGTACTACCTTCATATCTAACAATCAAATCAGCATATTTACGACCTTCGTAAGTGTTAAGGCTAATAGTAATACCCAACCTATAAAAGAACATATCATCGGTATCATAATACGTCCTTTTGGTAACATCTTTATCTTGTGACCCCACCCAAAAAGTACGCAGAATATTACTATCCCGCATAATGTTTTTTTGAATGTTTTTATAGTCTTCTATTAAAAATTTAACACCTATATATTTTTCTTTTCTTCCTAATTCATTAATTCCCATATCTTATTACTTCTACCATTTATTTTATTTTGTATTTTATATTATCGGAAGTTAGACGAAAGCAGTGCGTAGCAATATTTTCGTATAACTGATGTTTATTCAAACTGTGATGACACGATTTATCGTGGAATTGCGATAGCAATTTGATTTACGAACATAGTGAGTAAAGCAACATCACATAGTTTATACTCAAGGAAGTTTATGCAAGCGACACGTAGTGGCATTTGACATAAACTGACGCCGAATCAAAACTATGTAATCATTGTGAAGCAATGATTGTTGCGATTAGCAACTTGTGTTGTAAGCAAAGCGTACAACACAAAATCACATAGTTTATACTAAAAAATGTCTGTAATATCGCTATCATCTATAGGCACTATCTCTGGTATATCTTTATCTATGCTTGCATCATTAGGTATTGGTGGTGGTGCTATCTCGTCAAGAGATTGAGCATTAGCATCACGTTCAAGGTTAACGAATCTAGTAATATTACCAATCCATTTAACTTTAATTTCTGCCAAAGCACCATTACGATGTTTTGCTATTAATATCTCGCATATTGGATTATTTTTAAGTTCTTCTGGAGCATCTTTAGGTATCTCTGGTTTATGAATAAACATAACTATATCTGCGTCTTGCTCGATAGCACCAGATTCACGCAAGTCACTTAATACTGGTTTTTTGTCGCTTCTACCTTCTACGCTACGGCTTAACTGACTTAATACTATAACTGGTACATTAAGTTCCCTAGCAATAATCTTCAATGATCTACTAATTTCAGAAATTTGCTGTTGACGGTTATCTTTATATTTACCGCCATCATTCATAAGTTGCAAGTAGTCTATCATTATCAAGTCAAGCCCATGCTCGGCTTTAAGTCTACGACATTTAGAAAGTATCTGGCTAGGAGTGTTAAGACTGGAGTCATCTACGAAGATATTGGCTTTGTTAAGTTTGTCATTAGCAGCCCATAATGCTTTCCATTCGTTAACATTAAGTTCTCCCTTAAGAGCCTTTTCCATACTTACATATGCAATACTACAAAGTGAACGTTGTGCCAATTGAACACGTGGCATTTCTAGACTGAATACAGCAACGCTTGCTTTTTTATTAATTGCAGCATAGTTAACTATATTCATAGCCAAAGATGTTTTACCAACACCCGGACGTGCTGCGATAATAATCAAGTCTGATTTTTGTAATCCATTGGTTACCTTATCTAGTCCATATATACCAGTAGGTAAGCCTTTTAAACTATCTCTATCTTTTTGAATTTTGTCAAACTTATCCAAAACTTCACTAGTAGATTCCCTAATTGGCAACAGACTACTAGTATCTTCTTTTTGTGATATATCAAACACTTGTTTTTCAGCAAATCCCAAAGCATCTTCCATGGTTTGAGATTCAAAACAGTTGTTAATAATAGAATTGCTGGCTTCAATAAGTCTACGCAAAACACCGTTACGTTTAACTATATCGGCATAATGTTTATAGTTGCTAGAAGATGGTACAATAGTTGTAAGAGTCGAAATATATTCAGCACCGCCGACACTCTCTAGCATATTCATTTTTTCAAGTTCATCAGTTAATGTAACAAAGTCAACAGGTGCGTTGTTAACAAAAACATTGGTCATAGCATGAAAAATAATACGATGTGCTTCTACATAGAAATCTTCTTCTTTAATATCATTAAGAACATTCATGCTGACATCTTGGTCTATAAGCACACAACCTAATAGACTTTGCTCTGCTTCTATACTATGTGGCAAAATACGATGGTCTTTTTGCTTAACTTTATCTTTTATTTGGTCATCTATTGATTTAACTTTATCTTTTGCCATAAACTATTTCTTCTCCCTTTTGGCTTTAATCTCTTGTGCCTTTTTGATTACTATGTCGTCATCTCTAACTGTGCTTTTATTTTCTCGTCTTTGTTTAATCGCATTAATTGTGATTTCAACCAAAAACACATACAAAAGTATGATAGTTATGTCCACAACTATCGTCAACCAAAATGACAACACTTTGTTTAAGAAATAGTTGACAACCAACAATACTGGCAATATACAAAGTGCCATTATGCCATATTTCTTGAATATCTGTTTCATGACACGTTTGTCAAAAAAATATCTATCTTCCATATTATTCTTCTTTATTAGATTTTTTCTTTACTATCATAACCCATACTAGTACAGTGATTATTAAAGTAATTATTAATGCAAGTATATACCAACTAGATGTGTGTGGGCTCACTGTGTAGAACTCTAATTGAAAATCTAGGTTGCTAGCACTAATCTCCCAATAATGCATCTTGATACCTTGTACTGTCTGTACCGAATCTGCATTAGAATGTATCTGGGTATCTGGACTGGCATATTCTTGAGTAAATTTAACATCTTCTAGATTATATTTGTTACCAAAAAATGCTCTATATTTATTGATTATACTCTTTAATGTATCTGTCTTTAAGGCAGCATAAACATTGGTACTGCTTTGTACATATTTATTAATAAAAGTACCTTCTCTAAATTCGACATCTGGGACATAATCAGTAGGTGGATAGTATGCTCTAAATGCTCTACCTGTATCAAATACAACATCACAAACTACCTTATTACCGATTATTTCGACATTGGTATGTATCTCTTCAAGAACCATGGCAATTTGCTCTGTAGTATATCTTCCTGAAAGACGATACATTCTTTGAAAGTCTTCGACAGGCTGGCAATAATAATTGTCTAGGTCTTCTTTGATATTACGTAAAAGGTCTTGTTTTGATATGTTACAATATTTAAGTGCAGCATCGTCTATCTCTACCACAATACGGTCAGTGGTTTTGCCGTCTTTATCTATAAATCTAGAATAATCAACATTAGCACAACCGCATAACATTATGGTACAAAACAATAACATTATTAAACTTAATATACTTTTTCGTTTTATCATATTATCTACCCTTTTTATTGTAATATTTAACTTATAATATGTCAATTAATACTTTAATTACTATAGTAAATTAATATACAACTTTTATAGTACATATACCAGAAATTAATATATATTAAATATTGTTGGTCACAGTCTAGGGGTAAAGTTAAGTATGTTGTTGTAGAAACTTTATGTTTTGGGATTCCAACAACTT
>DJSB01000008.1:0-2178 GCA_002437945.1 Christensenella sp. UBA6345
TTTAAAAAAATGCATACTTAAATTTGATTCATCGTCAGTTTATGTCAAATGCCACTGCGTGTCGCTTGCATAAACTTCCTTGAGTATAATATACACAATAAAAAAGTTACTTGGTAATTTCAAGTAACTTTTTTGGTTATAACAATTATTTAATATTAAATCTTAAATCTTCACCCTTCATATTAACAACTATACCCAATTGTTTGTTAAACATACGACTAAAAATTCTTGCATCGTACAGGTCTTGTACTTTGTCAGGAGTAAGGTTGGTGGTTATAACAGTTTTTAAGTGATTGTTAGCACGAGTGTCTAGTATAAGGTATAAGTACTCTTGTGTAACATTGGTTAATATATTTTCACTGCCCAAGTCGTCTATTATAAGCATATCACAAGTCATATATGGTTCAAGAATGTATTGCTTTGAATATAGTGGAGCAAGATGATAATTAAGCATTGCTTGATTAAGATTGTATGCAGTAGTAAATATAGCATATACTTCTTTGTCTATCGCTTCATTAACCATACATTCTGCCATATAGGTTTTGCCTACACCAGTTTTGCCACAAACAATAAAGTTAATTTTTGTAGTGTCTGTTTTAGTAACAAACTCTTTAGCAAGTTTGTACAATTTTTCAGCATTCTCTTTATCTTCTTTGTTTTTGTATACATCTAGCGAAACAGTGCTAAATGATGGTAGTTTGTCTTTGTTAATACCCGAATTATGTAGATACAATTTAGATTGTTCGGCTTTAAAACAAGTACATTTTTTACCATCTATATAACCAGTATCTTTACATTTTTCACATTGATAGTGTGGCACAAAATCTTCTTTTTTATATGGAGTAGATTCTAGTGCTTTTCTTAATTTAACTCTTTCATTTTCTATTTTTTCTCTAATCTTAAGTTCGGATTCATGGTCTGAAGCACGACTTAAGTCTATTTGCATACCACGTATAGCATAAAAACTATCATGTACGGCTTTGTTTTTTAGTGCGTTGTTAAGATTGTTTTCTGCTGTATTAATGGCATCTTGATGGCGGGTTAAAAACATATGATTAAGTTGTGAAGTTATTTCATCTTTATTTATCATAATTCCACCTCGGTTATTTGGTCAAATAGGTTGGATAATTGGTCTTTAGTATATTCGTGTTGTTCTATTTGATTCTTTGTAGATTTTTGTTTGTATGTGTTTTCAAAATCTAATTTTTCTTTCTTTGCTTCATCAACTGTAGTTATCCCTTTATTATGATATATTGAAAGCACTCTGTTTAAGAAATTCATAGGTTGAAGTTTGTCTTTACTTAATTCTACTGCATAGTCAATAAGTTGGGAAGGGGTGTTCCAATTGTTAATCCATGTATTATAGAAACTACGGTCGAACTTGTTAACATTTCTGTTAAGCCCAAACGCATCAATAATTTCTTTAATTTTTTCATCAAAACAATTTTGTTCTTTTAAGTATATGTCTATTGCGTCTGCGGTTATAATACCGAGATTAAAGTATTTATTAACTATATTATCTAGTCCAGTAAGAGTTCTGATATTAGACAAGAAACAATATTTACTTAATTTTTCAAGTGCTGACTTATCATATCCAAGATCGCACCATTTAGTTATAAATGTTTCGACTACAATATTTAAACTATCATATTTAATACCTAAATTGTGACATACAGTTTTGGCTATATCATAATATTGGTCTTCCATGCTAAAGAACTCATCAATTTCTTTAACACTAAATTTGTTAAGTTCGTAGCATTTGTTAACTAGTGCGTTAAGTCTAGCGAATGTACCTTTTTTAGATTTTGTTATTTTTGCCAAATGTACCAAGGCGTCAGTCTTAAACCCTAAATTGTTGCTCCAGTCAAGGAACATTGATTTTTCATCTAAAGTACAGTTACGTTTAAGCCCTAGAGCAGTCATAACCAATTTAATATCGTCATTGTAGTGTTCTTCCATAACGATACGTGCGTCCGCTTCTTCTTCTGTTTTTATACCATCTGTTGCCCAGTTACGTAATACTGTCATAATGTAGTTGGCAGACACTTTGTCTCCCTTTTTACTTACACAATATTCTATGCATTTAACTACCATATCTTCGTCAAGATGATTTTTTTCAATTTGATAATAATATTGATTGTATTCGTTAATATCAATCTGACGTTTAAGTAATTCTTG
>DJSB01000008.1:2281-15749 GCA_002437945.1 Christensenella sp. UBA6345
CAATATCTATACAATCTACTAGATTAAGTTCTTCTAAAGACTTAAACAATGATACTACATCGTCTTCGCTTAAATTAAATGTTTCTACAAAGTCAGTTATAGTGTGTTCAATACCATTTTGACATAAGTAAAGCCCATACATATATACCTTTAATGCTAAAGGATTAATGTTGGGTAAAAACTCTTTAATAAAACTATTCTCTATCTGTGTAAAACTATTGTTATTAAATTCGCTTGATAATTTACAGAATGACATCGTATTACTCCTAAAATATATTTAAGTATATCACAAAAGTTGTTAATAACTAAATGAATAATCATTGTATTAAAAATTCTTTAATGTTAATCTTGCTTTCATTATTTTAATATAAATATTAAAAATATGCAAATAGTAAATTTTGTAAAACATATAAATTTTGACTAGTTTGTTTTTGCTTAATTATTAAAATATGTTATACTTTTAATTGTAAAAGGAAGGTTGCTAATGAGAATATTACATACAGCAGACTGGCACATAGGTTGTCGCACAGATGGTTTGTTAAGATTGGACGAACAAAAACAGGTTTTAAACGAGATTGTTGATATTGCTAATGAGCAAAAAGTAGATATGGTTATCATTGCAGGTGATGTATATGATACTTTTTTACCTAGTGCTGAATCAGAAAAGGTGGTTTTTGATGCTTTGCTTAAACTTTGCAATAATGGTAATCGTCCAGTTATTGCAGTGGCAGGTAACCATGACGATCCAAAAAGATTAAGTAATGCCAATGTTTTTGCTAATATGCATAATATTTATTTGGTCGGCGAAATGGATAAAGTAAGTTTTTGTGAACTAAAAAATAAAAACTGCTATCCAGTAGCAAGTGGGGTAGGATATATTGAATTTAGATGTAAATCTGAAAAAGTCGTAGTGGCTACTATGCCATTCCCATCTTACTATAGATATAAACAAATCAAAAAAGAAGACGAGCAACTAAAAGATAGTATTAAAGAATGGTTTAAACCAGCATTAAGTGGATTTAGAGATGATACAATTAATATCGCTGTTAGCCACTTACTTACATATCCGGTTAATACCACTCCAGAAGATTTTGCTAGTTATGAAGTGGTAGGCGGTGCTATATCTTTTGTGGATAGAGACAGTTTGTTAAGTCCAGCACATTATACTGCACTAGGACATATCCATCAACCTATCGCAGTAGATAAGGCTCATCACATATATTACTCGGGTAGCATAGTTAATAAGTTCTTTGACGAAACATATAACAAGAATTCGGTTTATGTAGTTGACTTGGATTCTAGACATGGAGTTAAGAGTGTTAATCAAGTAGAAATCCATCCAAAGCATTTAATATCACAAGCAGTAAGTTCTATGGAAGAAGCAATTAACTTTTTAGAGAATAACAAAGATAAGTTAATCAGGATTATATTTAGGGATATGGATTTTGTAGATCCACAAGATATTAAGACTATAAAAAACAATTACTCCAATGTTATTACTGTTAGTGTTGAACCTAAACGTATACAGGAGCAAGTGGTATTATCTAAAAAGAATTTATCTACAAAAGAAATATTTGAAAACTTTGTAGAATACAAGACAGGTGAAAAACCAGAAGAACAATTAACACAGTTATTTTTAGAATTAATGGGGGAGATATCAAATGAGACCAATTAAATTAACAATTTGTGGTATTAATAGTTATGTTACCCAGCAAGTAGTAGATTTTAAAAAATTGTCTGAAGGTAATCTGTTTGGTATATTTGGTGCTACAGGAAGTGGTAAGAGTACTATACTTGATAGTATTATTATTGCTTTATATGGTACTAGCGACAGGGATAATTTAAGCAATCTAATTAACATTAATGTTAAAGACGCATATATTAAATTCGAATTTGAACTTGAACGTGATGGTAAGATTAATTCTTATGAAGTCGTACGTAATTATAGATTAAGACCTAGCGGTTTAACTAGTGGTGCGTATTTAACTGATAAGAATACTAAAGAAGTTTTGGGAGATTCTACCGATATAGTTAATTCTCAATTAGAGATGTTATTAGGTATAAGTAAAAAAGAGTTCCTAAAATGTATTGCTTTACCACAAAATGAGTTTGATAAATTCTTGCTTGACACTCCTAGTGAAAGAAAGAAAAGTATAGCGAGATTGTTTAATATAGAGAACTTCGGTGAATTGCTTAACAAAAAAGTTAAGTCTAGATTAGATGTGCTTACTACTAAAGACGAAGAACTTGAAAAGCAATTAAATATGTTTAATGAGATTACTGATGAAAGTCAAAAACAACTTGAACATGATATACGTACTGATGAAAGAGAATCTGTTAAACTTACTCGTCTTATAGAAAAGTTAAGTAATGAAGTAAAAGACGCAGACGAGTTTATTGTTAAGTTAAAGTCATTTAATGACGCAAAAACTGTACTTTCTGACATAAACTCTAAAGTTGAATACTATGATAAATTAAGTGAAGATTTAGATAAGTATGCTAAAAATAAAGAATCATTAGCCAATGTTGAACTCCTAAACAAACAAACTGCTGAATTAGATAAAGTAAAAACAAAACTAAAAACATGTAATATTGAATTATCGGCTGATAAGATTAAGTATGCCAATCTTGATAGAAAGTATATAGATATTAAGAGCGAACGTGAATTGCAGAATGTTAATCTTAATGTATTTAAGTTGTCTATAGAAAAGAAAAAAGTAATGACCGAAGAACTTGCTAAATTGGAGGTAGAACTTAAAGAATATAAGGAAAAGCATTCGAAAAAGTTGGACGAACTTTTGATACTAACAGAACATATAAAGAAAGTAGAAGGCAATACTAATCGAACAAATAAAGATATAGAAAAAGTTAAAAATGAACTTAAAGATATTGAAGAGATACTTAAACAACTTACTGAAATACGTGTCTATAACGAGAGTAAAGAATTTGCTAAAGGATTAAAAGATATCAAATCTTCAATAGATAAAGATAGTTTAGATGAAGTTAAGTATTATCAAATATATAATAATGTTCATGAGTTATTAATCAAGATTAATAAACTTTTAAGCGATTGTAATAGTAAAATTAAAAAGCGTAAATTAATTTTGGAAGATTTAAAAATTGAAGAAGATGGCATAGATGACCTGTATAAACGAATGATCAAACGCCAAAACACTTTGATTAATGAATTAAATGTGCTTAATAAAAAGTATACAGATAATTGTGCTTTACTATCTAGATACAATGGCGATGCTGCCAATCTTCAAAGCGAAATTGACCATATTAAAAATGATTTATTAGCAAAAACCGAAACTGCAACCAATTTTAATTCACAGTTAAAACAACTTGCCAATATTACAGATACTACTGATGTGATTAATCAACTTGATAGCCAGTTGCAAGAAATTGAAAATGAAAAGTTTGATGTTAATAATGCTATTAATAACAATACTTCCAACGTTAAGGCTTTAGAAGTAGAGATTAAGTATATGGAAGAAAAAGTTGAAGAACTTAAACAATTAATTCCAGAAGGATTTAATGCGTCGGAGTATTCTAGTGATGTTACTGAAGATAATTTTGACGAAAAGAAGAAAGAATTGGAAGAGTTCACACGTTTAAAAGAATATAATCAGACTTTGTATGATTCATTAGAAAATGAGTTGAAAGACAAAAATGTTACATTGGAAGATATCGAAACCAAACGTGAGCAAGTCGAACAATATCGAACCCAGTTAAACGATGTTAATGTAAGACTAGGTATTAATAAAAATATTCAAGAGAATAATATTAATCTTCTTAACAAACAAAACGATGTTAAAAACGAACTTCGTGCTGTGAAAGCAGATTTAAAATTAACTCAAAAATTAAATCAATATATTAGTAAAAATGCTTTAGTAGACTATGTGTCTGAAGAATATTTATATTTGATTAGTCAGTATGCTAATAGATTTGTTTATAGTATTTCTCGTGGTAAGTATATGCTTAAATATTCTAGTGATAATTCAGGCGAGTTTTTGGCTATAGACAACTTTAATGGTGGTATGACAAGAAGTATTAAGACATTAAGTGGTGGCGAGAGATTTATATTTAGTTTAAGTTTAGCACTAGGTGTATCACAAAGTATTTCTATTAACAATAATAAATCATTTAATTTCTTCTTTATAGATGAAGGATTTGGTAATTTAAGTGACGATTATATTAATGATGTTCTTGAATGTTTTGATAGTTTAATTAAACTTGATTTTACAGTAGGCTTTATTACTCACGTAGAAAAAATGCAAGAATATATTACTAATAAAGTTATTGTTACAAAAGAAAATAATGAAATAGGCAGTGTAATTGAACAGTATTAATTTACTTTGATATTATTTGATTTTCATAATGATTAAATGTCAATAAAATATAAAAAATAGAGAATATTATGTTCTCTATTTTTTATTAAAGAAAACCACGTTTGTACGTGGTTTTACTGGTGTTCTCGGCGGGAATCGAACTTATATTGTAATACAAATTATATAATAAACCAATGATAAAGTAAAACATAATTAAAATTAAAATTCTAATAAAAGTAGGTATAAAAGTATGAATTTTAATTTTAGTCGAAAGATTTGTTAATAAGTATCCTAAATATAAAGAACTGAGACAAATAAGTAAAGAAAATATTGGAATATTTGGATCAAAGGTAAATTATAATTTTTATGTGTTAGTAATCAATAATTTAAATTGTTTTGAAGTTATATTTGATTTTATGAATTTCCCTCATGAATTTCTCTAAAGTTTATACTTCAAATACAAAGCCCTCAAATCTACAGTATATAAATAGTGTGCTTTGCAATATTTGATGGCGGGGCATTTTCAACATTTCAGCAATAATTGATACCAATAGTACAATAGTTATGTTATACTATATAAAAAGTGGGGAGTGATAAGTATGGATAATAATCAATCGTTCAAATTAAATGAAGTTATTCTAGGTTTTGAAAAAATTCTGGACAGATATAAGTATTTTTATAACAAATTTTTAATGGATAATAGCAAACTTATAAACACACCCATTGGTCAAGAAATAATGAAAACTATTCAAAATGTAGTGAATAATAATTCAGATAATCAATTTTCAAAAATATTAACTTGTGTAAATGTTAATAATAATGATTTGCTGTTAAACTATAATTTAGATAATTTTCAAAATTTTATAGAAGAAAATGCAAAAGAAATTAAAATTTTTAATGATCCAACACTTAAATCAATATTGGATTTTGCAGATAATTATAAATGGGCATCTCAGTGTTTAATTGTTAATATTGATACATACATAAATATATTTTTTAAGTTATTGTTCAATATAGAAAACGATACAAACTTGCCCAAAGGCTTTAATGATAGTCCTAAAACTAATTTTTATGAAAGATTTCCAGAATTAAATGGAAAGCTAGACTATGAATTTACAATCTATTATGAATTACATGCTATAAGAAACAATATAGTGCATAACGGCATGATTGTTGATAAAAAATTGTTGGACAAACTATCAATTAAGGATGATACTTTTATCGGAAACATTTCAATGTATTTGCATAATTTTAATAAAGTTATTTTATATTCATTGGCTTGCTTAGATATTGTGGTTATAGTTAATGATGAAATACTAAAAAACAACAAATTAATGGAAGAGATAAAAAAAAGAGGCCTTTATCAATATTTAGAAAAATATAGAGATTATAAAGAAAGACATCCTATCTAAACAACTATTACAAATATTAAAAGTAATTTCAATCACATGGTCAATTTGTATGTTTACAAGTTGACCTTTTTTCCATGTCTAAAGTAAAATACTCTCGCCATTTTTCTTTTGAAAAATCTTTTACAAACTCATCTTCTAATTCGCAGATTTTAGTTAGTAGCAGTTGTTCTTCTGCACTGAGTTTTTCGTTTTCTAGTGTATCTTTTACTAGTTGTAAAATGTGGTTCAACTTTTCACCTCCATTTGAAATTATAGAAACATATTTGGCATAATCTTTGCCATCGCTGTAAATCAAAAGTATAATATTGCTGTGTAAACAACAAAACATAATAATATGAAAACAACTCTTGTTGTTGTCTAGGTAGATTCGTGCTTGTATGCAACGATATTAGTGGGGGGGGGTATCTTCTCTCAAGTGTTCTCTAGCATAAATAATCTGTTGCTAAATATATAACTCATTCAACTATGTACTTAGCCTCAAATCTTTCACATTTATCAATTCTATTTCTTGATAATATTGCATTAGAAACATTGCAAACAAATCTTGCTTTCATACAATCTCCTTTAAGGGGTAGGTCAATCTTTTTTGGCGTCCACTTCCAATGTATTTGTGTTTAGTCTTAAACAGATTTCTTTTGCAAGTCATTTTGGAAAATATGCGATTTTCTCCAGATAATATAAATTCATTGCATTAATTGGAGAAAATAATATTAAAAGTAGTTGATTTACTCCAGCCAATATTATATAATTGCATTAATTGGAGGGAATATATGATTTTAACTACTCAACAATTGAAAGAAAAATACAGTAATTATTCTAATCCTATAGCAAAAATCAATAGAGACATCAAACAAGAAAAATTATTTCCACTTGTAAGGGGACTTTATGAGACTGACCCTAATGCTTTTGCTCCATATTTGGCACAATTTATCTATGGACCGTCTTATATATCTTTTGATTATGTCTTGTATGATCAAGGCTTAATTCCAGAAGCAATTTATAAAACGGTTACATGTTCCACATATAATAAGAAAAAGATTAAAAAATATACGAACAAATTTGGCACATTTATTTATAGAGATGTGCCTAATGATGTATTTAGTTTAGGTGTTAATGCTATTAAAGAAGGCTCTTATTCATTCCAAGTTGCGACACCAGAGAAAGCACTTTGCGATAAACTATACACAATATCTCCCGTAAAAAGCGTAAAAGAATTAAAAACATTATTATTTGAAGATTTAAGAATTGATGAAAATAGATTTAATGAACTTAAAAAAGAAGACATTTTAAAACTTGCACCACTTTATCATTCCAGTAATCTGAATTATTTGGCAAAATTTATCAAAGGAGAAAAATAAATGCAACAAGTATTAAGTCAAATGTTATCAAAATATGAAATAAACAATGTTGAAGATAAAAAAAATGCAATAAAGGAAGTTGTTCAAGAGATTGTTTTATGTGGACTATCTCGTGGTGGATTTTTTAAGGAAGCCGCATTCTATGGTGGCACTGCTCTTAGAATATTCTATGGTCTAGATAGATTCAGCGAAGATTTGGATTTCTCATTAGTAACACAAGATCCTAATTTTGATCTAACTAAATACTTCCCATATATAGAAAATGAAACAAAATCCTTAGGGCTGGATTTTAGTGTACAAGAAAAGAGCAAATCTATTGATTCAAATATTAAATCAGCATTTCTCAAAGGTAACACAAAAGAACATATAATGACCTTTTATGAAAACAGCGATGATACAAAATTTATAAATAAGGACGAACTGATTAGAATTAAGTTTGAAGTGGATGTTAACCCGCCCGTTGGTGCAACCTATGAGACAAAATTTGGCTTGCTTCCTTCGCCATACCAGGTAAGACTATATGACTTGCCATCATTGTTTGCAGGCAAAATTCATGCATGCTTATGTAGAAATTGGAAATCAAGGGTTAAAGGTAGAGATTTTTACGATTATGTATTTTTCTTATCTATTGAGGCAAAAGTAAATTTGCAAAATCTAAAGGCAAAATTAGTTCAATCAAAATTTATTGATGAGAATTTTGATTTTACAATTGATAATTTGAAATTATTACTAAATGAAAGATTTGAAAATCTTAATATAGGCCAGGCAAAACAAGATGTTTTGCCATTCGTAAAAGACAAGACAAAACTAGATATTTGGAGCGTTGAATTCTTTAAAGAAATTACTAAAACACTCAAAGCACAATAATTTATCTCAAAAGTATAAACAAAAAAACAAGAAGATATGCGTGATATACTGCATATCTTCTTGTTTAGTGTTTTTACACTAATTTAATCATTTTTATAATAAACCAATACTATGTGACCTTTCATTGTTTCAGGGTAGATGTTATATTTAACATAAAAAGTTCTAATAATATAATATCCAATATTCCATAGTTTAGTTGCCATGCCTTTGCCATGTGTATTGGTAAACATTTTGATAGTAAGCCTATACAATCTTTCTATGATTTTATTAAGTTCATTGACTGATTTTTTATTTTTTTCAGTAATTTTTACTTTATAATATCTTGGTGTGCTCATGATACTTCCAGCAAGAAATTTTGCCAGTGCATATATTAATTGTTTTATTTCTTCTATATGTTTATCTGCTAGATTTGCTATTTCTTTAGTCTTATCATCAAGCATAGTCTCTAAATATTGATATTGTTCTATCAAATGTTGGTATCCAATCAATAGTTGATGAAATGTAGGGTAATCATGTGCACCCTTAAATTCTTTGAATGTGAAATAATATGCAAAGAACTCTGTCCAAAAATTCCATCCCTGTTGAATAATATAATCATTAATGTCTGTTTGTTTACACATTAGTGGATTTATCTTGTAATACTTATTGTTCATAACATGATACATATCATAGATGTGACCTAGTTCATGACATATTGCAATGGCAATATCAAGTCCATTATCTTTTTCTATCCTTTCTAATGATTCTGAACTAAAACACACAACATAATTTCCATCCTTTCTCCACGTAGAATATCCACAAGTAGTCTCTTTATTTACATAGTTTTCTTTCGTTTCCATATCTCTAATACTAATTCTTAAGACAATGGCAAAATCAAAACTATATTTTACTATTTCTTTTACTTGTTCTATTATATTTTCTTTGTATTTTTCTACTAATGCAGTATTTACTGATTCATTTTCAAATATTATCTCTTGTTTATATTTCACTTTATCTCTCCAACAATATTTGACACTATTATATCATAATATCGAACATCTACACATTAAATCTTCATAATGATAGAGTGTTTTCCAAAAAAAATGTGATGTGTTGAGGATTTTAATATTTACCTTTTACTTTTAATGTTTTTGATTATTTTTTAACTCATCATATTAGTTTTATGAAGTTTATTCTATTTGATCTGATCATTTATCTTTGTTCGTATTCGGGCAGGACTTTGTGTCAGTATAATGTTAAGATTAAGAGTGTTTAATAAGTCTTCACAATTTATAAGACAATAGGTTCACTCATTGTGTGTTTAATGTTATTCGTTTTGCAGACATTCTTACTAAATTGGCTAAATTTTGTACACTAAACACAAATCATTTGAAATCTACGGTGCACAAATGGCGCACTTTTACGAGATTTTGTGTTTTATCTTTAAATATATTTCTTTTGCATGCTATTGTTGGGAAATATTATAATTTCACTCAATCTAATTTTTTTTATCATTTTCAATATTTGTTTTTATTAAATTTACTCAAAAATAATGCAAATAAAGAGATTTTATGTTATATTTATAATAAATTGGAGGTTTTTAGTTTTATGGAAGAAGCTGCTGGATATATTTACATTTTAACAAATCCATCTTTCCCGGAATATGTGAAAATTGGTTATGCAGATGATGTTGATGAAAGATTGGCACAACTAAATAGAAGTGAATGCATTCCTTTTTCTTTCCAGGTATATGCAACTTATAAAGTGGCTGAGCGTTTAACTGATAAAAAAGTCCATTCAATTATTGATAGATTTAATCCAGGCTTAAGAGCAATTGAAAATAATAATGGTAAACAACGCAAAAGAGAGTTTTATATTATGAGTGCTGAAGATGCATACCAAACGCTAGAAGACATTGCATCGATAAATGGTCTATTGAAAAACTTAAAACGCATTGCTCCAACTCAAGAACAGAGAAAACAAACAAAAGAAGCTGGTGAGATTAAAAGACACTATGAAAGAACTAGGAAAAAACTTACATTTTCTGAATATGGAATTCCAATTGGCGCTGAGCTTGTTTACACAAAAGATCCAACAATAAAATGTATAGTTATATCTGAAACTAAAGTTGAATATGAAGGGAAACAATATTCTCTGAGTGGATTAGCTGGAGAATTGAATGTACAACGTGGCAGCAAAAATAGACATGTTGCAGGGACTGATGTTTTTACATATAATGGCGAAATTCTATCAATGGAATTAAGAACAAGATTGGGTATTTAATTATGAGCGAAATAATAGGTTTTGAAAATATTGCAACCCATATAAAAAATGATCTTGATTCTGATAAAGATGTGCTTTTGTATGCTTTCAATGCAACGGGAAAAACAAGACTGTCAAGAACATTTGACAGCAGTATAGATTCAATTGCTCTTTGTTATAATGCGTATATTGAAGATTCATTTATTTGGGACAATGATGAAAAAATATTGAAGTTTGTAAAAAATGAAGTATTTTCTCTCATTGAAGAAAATGGCCTTGATCAACAAGTAGTTGATGTATTTAAAATGTGCACAGGAACAAAAATAGAACCTTATATAAATTTTAATTCAAACACAATAGAATTCAAATTGGCAACTGGTGATAATGAAAGTGCAAACAATATAAAAGTTTCCAAGGGTGAAGAATCTGTATTCAAATGGGCGCTGTTTTATGTTTTAATAAACGATGTTTTACAAGAACGTTGTGAAAATTCTGAAGCATTCGAGAACTTGAAATATGTTATAATTGATGATCCAATAACTTCACTTGATGATTATAAGGTTTGCTCGATTGCTTCACAAATAATAGACCTTATAAAAACTTCAAGGAAAAATGATTTAAATATTAGGTTTTTGATAACCACACACCACCTAATGTTTTTTAATATAATTAAAAATGAATTTCTAAATGCTCTTGAATTAAAAAAAGAAAAGAAATTGTTTTATGTTATGGAAAAAAACGAGAATGAAATTAAATGTTATTATGTTAAAGGTAACAAATCGTTAGTTTATCACCTGCAACAACTAAGATTGATAAAGAAATCAATAGACAGAGATGATTTTACTAAGAATTTATTTAATGTTTTACGATCAGTACTTGAAAAAATGGCAGTTATTTTAGGGTATGATCATTGGAATGCTATGTTTTCTGAATTAAAAGAAAGAAATAGTGTTGAATATGAAATGCTTGTAAATTCTCTTAATATGAATAGTCATAATCAATATTCAGATATTGATTCAGAAAAAATATCTGAAGATCAAAAAACAATATTTATAACAGGTTTTAATTTCTTCATAGATAAGTTTAAAATAAAATTATAGGAGTAAACAATGGCAAATAACATGAAAGAACAAGAAAGAGATGAACTACATAAAGCGATTTGGAATATTGCAAATGATTTAAGAGGCTCGGTTGATGGTTGGGACTTTAAACAATATGTTCTAGGTTTTATGTTTTATAGATATATTTCTGAAAACATTGCAAATTATATAAATAAAAATGAACATGAGTCTGGTGATATTAATTTTGATTATACAAAATTAAGCGATTCAGAAGCTGAACAGGCTCGCGAAGATATGGTAAACAGTAGAGGCTTTTTCATTTTGCCAAGCCAACTTTTTTGCAATGTAAGAGCGAATGCAAATAAATATCCAAAATACAAAGAAAATCTTAATGAGACATTAGAAAAGGTTTTTAAAGCCATTGAAAACTCTGCTAAAGGCAGTGATAGTGAAGATAATTTTAAAGGTTTGTTTGATGATATTGATGTTAACTCAAATAAACTTGGGGCTACGGTTGCCAAAAGAAATGAAAAATTGCTTAAAATTTTAGACAATATTGGCGAAATGAAGCTTGGTAATTATAAAGATAACACAATAGATGCGTTTGGTGATGCCTATGAATTTTTGATGGGAATGTATGCCTCAAATGCAGGAAAATCAGGTGGTGAATATTATACTCCACAAGAAGTCTCGGAATTACTTACAAGACTAACAGTTGTTGGTAAAACAGAAGTTAATAAAGTTTATGATCCTGCGTGTGGTTCTGGATCACTTCTTTTGAACTTTGCAAAAGTTCTTGGAAAAGATAAAGTGCGTCAAGGTTTTTTTGGTCAAGAAATAAATCTAACAACATACAATCTTTGCAGAATTAACATGTTTTTACACGACATCAATTATGATGAATTTAACATTGCTTGTGATGACACTCTTCTTTCTCCTCAACATTGGGACGAAGAACCTTTTGAAGCGATTGTTTCTAATCCGCCATATTCAATTAAGTGGCCTGGCGATGATGATATAAAGCTTATAAATGACCCAAGATTTGCTCCAGCTGGAGTTCTTGCACCAAAGTCTAAGGCTGACCTTGCGTTTGTTATGCACTCGCTATCTTGGCTAGCAACAAATGGAACTGCTGCAATTGTATGCTTCCCTGGAATATTCTATCGTGGCGGTGCTGAGCAAAAAATAAGACAATATTTGATAGATAACAACTTTATTGATTGTATTATTCAATTGCCAGATAACCTATTTTTTGGTACAAGTATAGCTACCTGTATAATGGTGTTAAAAAAGTCTAAAAATGATAATTCCACGCTCTTTATAGATGCAAGCAGATATTGTGTTAAAGTTACAAATAATAATAAGTTAAGAACAGGTAAAGGTGGAGATATTGAAAAAATTCTTGAATTATTTTCAAATAGAAAAGACGTTGATAACATTGCGAAACTTGTTCCTAATGAAGAAATTGCAAAACAGAACTACAATCTTTCAGTTTCTACCTATGTTGAGAAAGAAGATACAAAAGAAAAAATTGATATAAAGGTGTTAAATCAACAAATAAAAGAAATCGTTGCTCACGAAGAAATTTTGCGTAAAGAAATTGATAAAATTATTGCCGATCTAGATGGAGGTAATAATGAGTAAAATAGAAGAATTGATTGAAAAATTATGCCCAGATGGGGTTGAGTATAAACCTATTTGGGAGATGACTGCTTGGGATAAAAAGTTCAACTCTGTGGATAGATGTAAACAATGTAAAATTATTGACTATCATTATTTCTTGGCAGGAGATTTAAAATCTTTAACTAAAAAAGACGGAAAAGTAAAAATATTAACGACTAATATTTCTGATCTATATACAGATGAGAATTTGGTTGAAGAATATGTTGCCGAAGGTGAAATTGTTTGTATTCCATGGGGAGGCAACCCTGTTATTCAATATTATAAAGGCAAATTTATAACAGCAGATAATAGAATTGCAACATCATTAGATACAAAAGTGTTAAATAATAAATTTTTGTACTATTGTTTATTAAATAAATTGCGAGAAATTTCCACATTTTATCGTGGTTCAGGTATAAAACACCCTGATATGTCTAAGGTCTTGGATTTACATATTCCAGTTCCACCTTTGGAAGTCCAAAGTGAAATTGTCAAGGTACTTGACAATTTCACGGAGCTTACAGCAGAGCTTACAG
>DJSB01000008.1:15799-16527 GCA_002437945.1 Christensenella sp. UBA6345
TTTTACAGAGATAAGCTTTTAACCTTTGAAGAACCAAAAATAAAAAAAGTGAAACTAAAAGATATTGCAGATATTTATTTGGGTTTAACTTACACTCCAACATATGTTGAGAAAGGTGTAATTTTTCTATCGTCTCAAAATATATCAAATGATTGTTTGGATTTGAAAAATGTTAAATTTATTTCGCAAAAAGAATATGAAAATTCAACATCAAATGCAAAACCTAAAAAAGGAGATATTTTATTTACTCGTGTTGGTTCTAATTTAGGTCATCCAACAATTGTTGATGTTGATGTTCCTTTGTGTATCTTTGTTAGTTTAGGTTTTTTAAGAGTAAAAAATGGTGTTTCAAATAGATTTATAAAACATTGGATGAATACTGAACTATTTTGGAAACAAGTTCGTGCAAAAACATTAAATATACCTAAAGCAAATCTTAATACAGGTTGGATTAGGGAATTTGATATATCTATTCCAGAGTTTGATATTCAAGAAAAAATTGCGAGTGTTTTAGACAACTTTGACAAAATATGTTCTGACCTTGGGATTGGGTTGCCTGCAGAAATAGAAAAAAGACAACAACAATATGAATATTATCGTGAAAAACTGTTGACATTCGATAATAAGTCGGCGACAATCTTTACAGACAGACAGACAGACAGACAGACAGACAGACAGACAGACAGACAGACAGACAGACAGACAGACAGACAGACAGACAGACAGAT
>DJSB01000048.1 GCA_002437945.1 Christensenella sp. UBA6345
GTGGTTTTCTTTAACAAAAAAAAGAAGTGCATAATTGCACTTCTTAATAGTTAATAGTAATAGTGTTATTAAAATTATTCGATAATTTGAGCAACAACACCAGAACCAACTGTTCTACCACCTTCACGGATAGCGAAACGTAGACCTTGTTCAATAGCGATTGGAGTAATCAAAGTGATAGTCATATCAACGTTATCACCAGGCATTACCATTTCTACTTTTTCAGGTAATTGGATGCTACCAGTAACGTCTGTTGTACGGAAGTAGAATTGTGGACGATAACCATTAAAGAATGGAGTATGACGACCACCTTCTTCTTTCTTCAAAACGTATACTTGTGCTGTGAATTTAGTATGTGGATGAATTGTACCAGGTTTAGCCAAAACTTGACCACGTTCGATATCACTTCTTTGGATACCACGAAGTAATAGACCAACGTTATCACCAGATTCTGCTTGATCTAGTAATTTACGGAACATTTCTACACCAGTAATAACTGTAGAAAGTTTAGAACCCATACCAACGATTTCTACTGTGTCACCAACTTTAACTGTACCACGTTCTACTCTACCAGTAGCAACTGTACCACGACCAGTGATTGTAAATACGTCTTCAACTGGCATCAAGAATGGTTTATCATTTTCTCTCTTTGGTTCTGGGATATAAGAGTCAAGAGCGTCAACTAATTCGTTAATGCACTTGCAAGCAGGATCATCTGGGTGACCAGCTTGAGCAGCTTCTAATGCTTTTAATGCACTACCCTTAATAATTGGAGTTGTGTCTCCTGGGAAACCATATTCGTTAAGTAATTCACGGATTTCCATTTCAACCAAGTCTAGTAATTCTGGATCGTTAACTTGGTCAGTCTTGTTCATGAATACTACAATGTATGGAACACCAACTTGTCTAGCAAGTAAGATGTGTTCACGAGTTTGAGGCATAGGACCATCAGTTGCAGCAACAACTAGAATAGCACCATCCATTTGAGCAGCACCAGTAATCATATTCTTAACGTAGTCGGCGTGTCCTGGGCAGTCAACGTGTGCATAGTGACGGTGTTCACTTTCATATTCAACGTGCGCTGTATTGATTGTTATACCTCTAGCTTTTTCTTCTGGCGCTTTATCAATTTCTGCATAGTTCATTGCAAGTGCCTTACCTTGAGCAGCAAGAACAGTAGTAATTGCAGCTGTTAAGGTTGTTTTACCATGGTCAACGTGTCCGATTGTACCAACGTTAACGTGTGGTTTTGTTCTTTCATATTTAGCTTTAGCCATTATTATTATCCTCCTACAATATATTTTTTTTAATAATTAGGCTTTTTGTCTTTCGCCGATAATTTTATCAGCGATATTTTTTGGAACTTCTGCATAATGAGAGAATTCCATATTATAAGTACCTCTGCCTTGAGTTAAACTTCTTAAATCAGTAGCATAACCAAACATTTCCCCTAGAGGAATCTCGGCATTGATAACTTGTAACCCATTAACAATATCGATACCAGTAACTAATCCACGACGACGGTTAATGTTACCATTTACGTCACCTAGATATTCGTCTGGTGTCTCAACTTCAACCTTCATGATAGGTTCTAGAAGTACTGGATCTGCTTTTCTAGCACCCTCTTTGAATGCCATAGAACCAGCAATTTTGAACGCCATTTCTGAAGAGTCAACATCGTGATATGAACCATCATACAATGTAACTTTGAAGTCAACAGTTTCGTAGCCAGCCAAAACACCAGTTTGACTTGCTTCTTTAATACCATTATTGATTGGTTCGATGTATTCTTTAGGAATAACACCACCAACAATGTTATTAACAAATTCATAACCTTTACCAGGTTCTTGTGGTTCAAGTTTAATACGGCAGTGACCATATTGACCTTTACCACCAGATTGCTTAATGTATTTACCTTCAGCATCAACCGCTTTTCTAATTGTTTCACGGTATGCAACTTGTGGAGCACCTACATTGGCTTGTACTTTAAACTCACGTAACAAACGGTCTACAATAATTTCTAGGTGTAGTTCGCCCATACCTGCAATAATTGTTTGACCAGTTTCTTGGTCAGTATAAGTCTTAAATGAAGGGTCTTCTTCAGCAAGTTTGATAAGTGCAAGAATCATTTTTTCTTGACTTGCTTTATCTTTAGGTTCAATAGCAACTCTGATAACTGGATCTGGGAAGTCCATACTTTCTAATACAACTGGTTTAGATTGATCGCATAGGGTTTCGCCAGTAGTTGTATCTTTAAGACCAACTATAGCAACTATATCACCTGCATATGCTTCATCAATTTCTGTACGGTTGTTAGAGTGCATACGGATAAGTCTTCCTACTCTTTCTTTCTTATCTTTGCAACTATTGTATACATAACTACCAGCAGTAATTGTACCGCTATATACTCTGAAGAATGTAAGTTTTCCTACAAATGGGTCACTCATAATTTTGAATGCTAAACCAGCAAATGGTTCGCTATCGCTACTATGTCTAACAACTTCTTCACCAGTCTTTGGATCTGTACCCTTAATAGATTCGATGTCAGTAGGTGCTGGCATATAATCTACTATAGCATCTAGAAGTTTTTGAACACCCTTGTTACCTAATGCGGTACCGCAAGTTGTAGGGAAAATATTCATTTTTATGGTACCAATACGGATACCTTTCTTAATATCTTCAACAGTTAATTCTTCACCAGAGAAGTATTTCTCTAGTAATTCATCATCTTGTTCAGCAGCAACTTCGATAAGTTCTGATCTATATTTTGCTGCTTGTTCTTTATATTCGTCTGGGATTTCTTCTACTTTAATATCAGTACCCAAATCGTTCTCGTAGATATAAGCCTTGTTTTCTACTAGGTCAATTAAACCTACGAAAGTTTCTGCAGAACCGATAGGAATTTGAATAGGAACTGCATTAGAACCAAGTCTTGACTTAATCTTTTCAACTACGTTGAAGAAGTTTGAGTCTGGTCTATCCATCTTATTAACGAATACCATTCTTGGAACTTTATATTTGTCGGCTTGACGCCAAACTTTTTCACTTTGTGGTTGAACACCTTCACGTGCAGAGAATACTGCAACTGAACCATCTAGAACCTTCAAACTACGTTCAACTTCAACTGTGAAGTCAACGTGTCCTGGGGTATCGATAATATTAATTTGGTGTCCTTTCCAGAAACATGTTGTAGCAGCACTTGTAATAGTAATACCACGTTCTTGTTCTTGTGCCATCCAGTCCATTGTTGCAGCACCATCATGTACTTCACCAATTTTGTGGGTTTTACCAGAATAGAACAAAATTCTTTCTGTAGTGGTAGTTTTACCAGCATCAATATGTGCCATAATACCAACGTTTCTATATTTTTCAATTGGAACTTGTCTAGGCATAATTTATGTTCTCCTTAATTCTACCAACGATAATGAGCGAAAGCCTTATTACTTTCAGCCATTCTGTGTACGTCGTCTTTTTTCTTGTATGCTCCACCAGCATTATTATAGGCATCCATAATTTCTGCGGCAAGTTTGTCTTTCATAGTTCTTTCATTTCTCTTTCTAGCGTAAGTAACTAACCAACGTATAGCAAGAGTTTGTCTACGTTCTGGACTAACTTCGATAGGTACTTGATAGTTTGAACCACCAACACGTCTAGCCTTAGTTTCCAAAACAGGTTTTAAATTTTCTAATGCTTGCATAAAATATTCGTTTGGCTCAGATCCAGTCTTTTCTTGGATAATATCAAATGCGCCATAAACGACACTTTGTGCAACTGATTTTTTACCATCTACCATAACTTGATTAATAAGTTTTGATAATACAACGTTATTATAACGTGGATCTGGTAAAACATCTCTCTTAGGTGCACCGCCTCTTCTTGGCATTGAAATGTCCTCCTTAATTATTTAACAGATTTTAATATTTATTATTATTTAGATTTTTTAGCGCCATATTTACTACGTGCTTGTTTACGTTTAGCAACTCCAGAAGCATCAAGAGTACCACGGATAACATGATAACGTACACCTGGTAAGTCTCTAACTCTTCCACCACGAATTAATACTACGCTGTGTTCTTGTAGATTGTGACCTTCGCCTGGAATATAAACTGTACCTTCTTGGCCATTACTCAATTTAACTCTACAAATCTTTCTTAACGCAGAGTTAGGTTTTTTAGGTGTAGTTGTAGTAACTGATAAACATACACCACGTTTTTGTGGGTTTTGGTCCAAAGCAGGAACTTTAGATTTAACTGCTTGAGTCTTTCTACCTTGCTTTACTAATTGATTAATAGTAGGCATTAACTTTCCTCCTTAATAGAGTATAAAACAGAATTTTTTAAGTATATCTTTTCAACCCAAAAGAATACTTATTAAATCTACCTAGCACACCGACTTAAAAGTCAACGTATATTATACGGCAGATAATCAAAATTTTATCTTTCACACCAAGGATAAAATCTTGACGCTTATTAAAAGTAATTTCAACTTAAATTCTTCAAAAAAAAGAACACTTCTATAAGCATACTATAATACGTTAATAATATTAACATTAAAGTATACAAAAGTCAACAAAAAGCAATAAAAAAATAGTGCTTTATTTCAATATTTTTTGCACTATTTTATTAATAATAAATTTTAAATTAAATTGCTCTATTGTTGTCATCAAGTTTACTCTCGACTAAAACAACCAAATTTTTAGGATATCTATCAATCATTGTTTCAAAAGGTGTCGCTTCAGGAATGTCGATGCCGTAAGAAAAAGCACACTCCAAGTATTTATCCAAATACACTTGTGCAACATTAACCGCTTCTTCTACAGTCTTCCCTTCTGCGAAAACTTCGATATCAAACATAGCAATTGTATATTGTTTTTCTTCTGCATAATAAAATAATACGGCAGGATATACAAACTTCTTCATAAAATCTCCAAAAACCTTTTTACTCTATAAGTTTACCATACCTTATAGGTTTTGTAAAATAATTGAAACATTTTTATGATAAATTAAAAAGAAAAAAACAAGGACATAAATCCCTGTTTTCTATTAACTATATATTATAAAGATTTAGAATTATTGATTTTAGAAACATTATGTTTCTCTACATCGCTTTCTTTAGATATTAATTTACTATTCATAGCAACTAGTTCTTTAGCATGCTTTGGAGCATTGTTTTGAACAATTTTGCCATTCTCTACTCTAAACAAGTTACGGTCTTCAACTTTTACTTCATTTTCTTTATTGATTTTGTATTCTTCCATTTTGTTAAATAGATTCTTTGCCATAGTTAATTCCTGCCTTCAAAAATATTATTATAGAGTCTAACTCTTACTGACATTTCCATTTCATTACATCTAGATTATAGCAAGAAACCTATCAATTGTCAATACCCAAATTTTCAAAATTTTAAATATTTTTAAACACAAAAAAATCCCCAATATAAAGGGGATTTTTCAATATTAAATAGCGTCATTTTCGTCAAAGAATTTTGCTACACTTTCATCAACTTCTGTATTGGATTCTTCTAAAGAATTAGGATCTACTGGTTCAACATTTTTAAATGCTTTGAATCCAGTACCTGCAGGTATAGGTTTACCAATCATCAAGTTTTCTTTCAAACCACGAAGATGGTCAACTTTACCCTTAATAGAAGCATCAGTTAATACTCTTGATGTCTCTTGGAAGGAAGCAGCACTTAAGAAACTTTCGCAACTTAAAGCAGCCTTTGTAATACCTTGAACCAAACGTTTTGCAGTAGCAGGAACACCGCCTTCGCTTAATACTCTATCGTTTTCTTCTTCATACTTGAATACGTCAACAATATCGCCAGCAAGTAAGTTGGTATCACCTACTTCTTCAATCTTAACGTTACGTAACATCTGTCTAATAATAATTTCAACGTGTTTTGTATTAATCTTAACACCTTGTGAAGAGTAAGTAGCCAAAATTTCTGATAAGATATATTCTTCTACATCTCTTACACCACGTGTACGTAAGAAATCTTTAGGATAAATTGAACCTTCAGTTAATACTGTTCCGGCTTCAACTGTATCGCCATTTTTAACTTTTAATACAACACCGAAAGGTATGATGTAGTGTCCATCACCTTCTGGATTCTTAACAAAGACTTCGTAATATTTACCACCATCTTTACCAGCGGATTGAACTTCTTTAACAACTACCTTACCAGCAACTTCAGCAACAGTAGCAACACCCTTTGGTTTACGTGCTTCAAACAATTCGGCAACACGTGGAAGACCTTGTGTAATATCGGCTGCGTTGGCAACACCACCGGTGTGGAAGGTTCTCATGGTTAATTGGGTACCTGGTTCACCGATTGATTGGGCAGCAATAATACCTACGGCTTCACCAATAGGAATAATATTATTGTTACTCATATTCTTACCATAACATTTAGCACAAACACCATGTTTTGAACGGCAAGTTAATACTGTACGAATAGTTACGCTTGTAATACCACATGCTTCTACTTCGTCTGCTTGTTCTGGTGTAATCATTGTATTAGCAGGAATAATGATTTTCTTTGTTTTTGGATTAACAACATTGTCTACAGCAAAACGTCCTACAATACGTTGTTTTAAACTACATACTGGAGTACCATCTTTTGAAATAGCAGATACTGTTAAACCTTTAATTTTTTCGCCGTTGCTTTCAAAACAGTCATCTTCAATAACAACCACGTCTTGTGCAACGTCAACTAATCTACGTGTTAAGTAACCAGAGTCTGCTGTCTTTAAAACCTTATCGGCTAGACCTTTACGTCCACCACGGCTACTTAAGAAATACTCTATAGGAGTAAGCCCCATACGGAAGTTAGATTTAACTGGAATATCAACTTTACGACCAGATGTGTTAGCCATAATACCACGCATACCGCAAAGTTGTAGAATTTGACCTGCGTTACCACGCGCACCTGAATTAGCCATCATTCTAACTGGGTTAAGAATATCCATCTTGTTAAGAACGATACCTTCAAGTTGTTTGGTTGCATCTTTCCATAATTTGATATTTTTTTCTAATTTTTCATCTTCTGTAATGAAACCACGTTTAAAGAATTTGTTGTTTTCGGCAACTTTTTGTTCGATATCAGCAACTATTTCGTCTTTCTCTTTTGGAATTTCCATATCGAATACGTTAATTGTAATAGCACCAATTGTTGAATATTTATAGCCAATACCTTTAATATTATCTAGCATTTTAACAGTTTCGGTAGTACCTAGAGTGTCAAAACATTGTTTAATAATTTGGTCTAGACCTTTCTTACCAACAACAAAGTCAATTTCGTAATTATTAACATTTTCTTTCTTTGTACGATCAACAAAGCCTAAATTTTGTGGAATACCACGGTTAAATATAATTTTACCAACAGTAGTTTTTACTCTTGATGTATATAGTTGTCCTTCAAATTCTGAAGTTCTTCTTACGAAGATTGGGGCTTGGATATCAACATTTTTGGTTTGATATGCCATAATTGCTTCTTCTTCAGAAATAAAGCACTTATTTTCACCCTTTGCACCTGGTTTTTCAATGGTTAAGTAATAAGAACCTAATACCATATCTTGTGTAGGTGTACAAATTGGGTCACCAGTTGCAGGTTTTAACACATTATTAGAACTTAACATTAAAATACGTGCTTCTGCTACTGCTTCTGGGCTTAATGGAACGTGAACTGACATCTGGTCACCATCGAAGTCTGCATTAAATCCACCACAAACAAGTGGGTGAAGTTTAATTGCTCTACCTTCAACTAATACTGGTTCGAAGGCTTGAATAGACAATCTGTGAAGAGATGGTGCACGGTTAAGCATAACTGGGTGATCTTTAATAACTTCTTCCAAAATATCCCATACACATGGTTTTTGGGTATCAATCAAACGTTTTGCTGATTTGAAGTTAAGAGAAAGATTACGTTCAACAAGTTTATGCATAATAAATGGCTTAAATAATTCTAGAGCCATTTCTTTAGGCAAACCACATTGATACATCTTAAGTTCTGGTCCTACAACGATAACTGAACGTCCTGAATAGTCAACACGTTTACCAAGTAGGTTTTGTCTAAATCTACCTTGTTTACCCTTTAAGTTTTGGGTTAAAGATTTAAGTTCACGTTGTTTAGGTCCAGCAACTGCTTTACCACTCTTACCGTTTTCAATCAAAGCATCAACGGCTTCTTGAAGCATACGTTTTTCATTACGAATAATAACTTCTGGAGCACCGATACTCATAAATTTCTTTAAACGATTGTTACGGTTAATAATTCTACGATACAAATCATTAATATCACTGGTAGCGAATCTACCGCCATCAAGTTGGATCATAGGTCTAACATCTGGTGGAATAACTGGTAATACTTCAAGAATTAACCATTCTGGACGGTTACCACTCTTTAGAAGTGAATCAATAATCTCTAAACGTTTATTTATTTTTAATTTCTTTTGACCTTTAGCAGTTAAACTTGCTTTTGTAAGTTCTTCATGCTCTTTTTCAAGGTCTATTTCGGCTAACAATTCTCTAATTGCTTCGCCACCCATACCAACTTTACAGCAACCATTGCCGTATTGTTCGATAGCATCACGATATTCAATATCGTTGATTAATTGGAATTTAACAAAGTTGGTTTTACCTGGATCTATAACTATATATGATACATAGTAAACAACCTTTTCCAATTGTTTGGTATTAAGATTAAGAAGAGTACCAATACGACTTGGAATACTTCTCATATACCAAATGTGAGCAACTGGAGTAGCCAATTGGATATGACCCATACGTTCACGTCTAACGCTACTTTTAGTTACTTCAACGCCACACTTGTCACAAATAACACCTTTATGACGAATACGTTTGTATTTTCCGCAATGACATTCCCAATTCTTTTTAGGTCCGAAAATACGTTCGCATAAAAGGCCGCCCATTTCTGGCTTATGTGTACGATAATTAATAGTCTCAGATTTAGTAACTTCACCATGACTCCATTCAAGGATTTTTTCTGGAGAAGCCACACCAATCTTCATAGACGCTAAATTGTTTAATTCAAACATATTTCACTCCTATTCTTCGTCATCATCATCGCCAAAATCGTCAAATAAAGCAGATTCATCAAATAAACTATCAAAATCTTCTTCTAAATCTAAGTCAGCGTTGTTTTCGTTATTATTATTGTTGTTATCTTCAAATTCTAATTCAATATCTTTTTGTTCTTCACGTGGCTTTGTAACTTCACTAAAGGACTCGGTATTATCAGCATTCAAATCAGACAACTTAAATTCTTTATTTTGATCAGTAAGCAATCTTACATCTAGGCATAGACCTTGTAATTCCTTAATCAATACCTTAAATGCTTCTGGAACTGATGGCTCTGGTAAAGGCAATCCTTCAACAATAGCCTTGTAAGTATTATATCTACCTTCAACATCATCTGATTTAACAGTTAACATTTCTTGTAGCAACTTACTTGCACCATATGCTTCAAGTGCCCAAACTTCCATTTCACCGAATCTTTGTCCACCAAACATAGCCTTACCACCTAAAGGTTGTTGAGTAACATAAGCATATGGACCAGTAGAACGAGCATGCATTTTATCGTTAACCATGTGTTCTAGTTTAATATAGTACATATAACCAACAGTTACTGGGTTTTCAAATGGTTCGCCAGTACGTCCATCGTACAATTGAATTTTACCATTCTCTGGGAAGTTGTTTTCTTTTAATAGTTCTCTAATATCGCTTTCTTTAACACCATCAAATGCTGGAGTAGCAATATTGATACCCAATGCTTTTGCAACTAATCCCAAGTGAACTTCCAATACTTGTCCTACGTTCATACGTGAAGGAATACCTAGTGGGTTAAGGACAATATCAATAGGTTGTCCATTAGCCATAAATGGCATATCTTCTACTGGTAATATTCTTGATACGATACCTTTGTTACCATGACGTCCTGCCATTTTATCGCCCACGCTAATTTTACGTTTTTGTGCGATAGTAACTCTAACCATCATATTAACACCAGTTTCTAGATCGTCTTTGTTCTTTCTACTAAAGATTTGAACATCAACAACTACACCACTAATTCCATGTGATACACGTAGAGAAGTATCTTTAACATCTCTTGCTTTCTCGCCAAAGATTGCTCTTAACAATCTTTCTTCTGGAGTTGGTTCAGTCTCGCCCTTTGGTGTAACCTTACCTACAAGAATATCTCCTGGTTTAACTTCAGCACCGATTCTAATAATACCATTTTCGTCTAGGTCTTTTAGAGCATCTTCGCCCAAGTTAGGAATATCACGAGTGATTTCTTCATCGCCAAGTTTTGTGCTTCTGCACTTAACTTCTGCTTCTTTTAAGTTAATAGAAGTATATACATCTTCTTTAACCAATCTTTCACTTAACAATATAGCATCTTCGTAGTTATAACCTTCCCAGTTCATAAATGCGATAAGCATATTCTTACCTAGTGCAAGTTCACCATTTTTAGTGCTATATCCATCAGCCAAGGTTTCGCCTTTCTTAACCTTTTGACCTGTTTTTACAATAGGTTTTTGGTTAACGCAACTTTCTTGGTTGGTTTTTGAGAATTTAATTAAATCGTATTTATCTACAAAACCATCGTCTGTAGTAACTTCAATATGAGATGCATCAGAACTTGTTACTGTTCCGGCATTCTTTGCTACGATAATTGCACCATTATCTAGAGCAATTTTATGTTCTAGACCAGTACCAATCATAGCGGTTTCGGTAGTGATAAGTGGAACTGCTTGACGTTGCATGTTCGAACCCATCAATGCACGTGGAGTATCATCATTCTCTAGGAATGGAATACATGCTGTAGGTACAGAAATAAGTTGTTTTGGGCTAACATCTACATAATCAACCATATCTTTACTTACTTCCAAAATAGTATCTAGGTGACGGCATGCTACATGGTTATTAACGAATGATCCATCTGGATTAAGTGGCTCGATAGCCTGTGCTATGTAGCAGTTTTCATCTTCGTCAGCCATTAAATATACTACTTCATTAGTAACTACACCTTTCTCTTTATCTACTACTCTATAAGGAGTTTCAATAAATCCATATTCATTAACTCTAGCATAAGTAGCCAATGAGTTAATAAGACCAATGTTACCACCTTCTGGTGTTTCTACTACGCAGATACGACCATAGTGGCTATGGTGAATATCACGAACTTCGTCAGTTGCTCTATCCTTCTTAATACCGCCAGGTCCTACTGCTGATAATCTACGTTTTTGTGCCAATGAACTTAATGGATTCATTTCGTCCATAAGTTGGCTTAATTGGTGACTTGCCAAGAAATCTTTAAATGCTCTATTAATAGGTCTAGCATTAACAACTTGGCTAGGTGTAATGTCAGTTAAATCATGACTTTGTAAAGTTTCTTTAACAGCATTAACAAGTTTGTTCATACCGCTTCTGAAACTATCTTGTAATAATTCACCAGCACCTTTAATACGACGGTTGCATAGATGGTCAACGACATCTATTTCACCAATGCCAGCATTAAGATCCAAGAAATAACTTACACAACCTAGTATATCGTCCATAAATAATGTTGTACCAACAAGTTCTTTAGCATGTTCTTTAATGGCTTCTACTTTTTCTTCTTTAGTCTTAAGGTCTTTAATAAGTTCCATAAGAGTAGGATAATGAACCATCTCTGTAATGCCAAGTTCGGCTTCGTTGCATTTAACAATTTCGGACACTCTAACACGATTGTTACCAACCATTTTGTGTGGCTTACCATCTGCCATAACAACGATTTCGTTGATACCATTACGAGCAAATGTACTTGCAACTTCTTTAGTAATTGTTTCGCCTGCTTTAACCAAAACTTCTTTTTTAGTCTTGATATCTTCAGCAGCAACTAATCCAATAGAACGTGTTCCAAGGTTTAATTTTTTATCAACTTTAAAACGTCCAACTTTACCTAAATTGTAATATTGTGTACTAAAGAATTGGCTAAATATAAATTGTTTTGTGGCTTCGGCACTAGGAATTTCACTAGGACGTGTCTTTTTACTTAACTCAATTAATGCATCATGTTGGGTTTCAACCGAGTCTTTGTCCAAAGTAGCACGCATAATGTCATTGTTACCATAAATATCTAGGATTTGTTCACGAGTAAATCCAAAACATTTTAGGAATACGCCAAGTCCAATTTTGCCACCTTTATCTAGGCAAACTCTAATATAATTAGGGTCTTTTTCCTTTTGTTCCATCTCTAGCCAACTACCACGAGTAGGAATAAGGGTACAATTGTAAAGTTCCTTACCAGTTTTGTCTATAGTCCTAGCATAATAAGCACTTGGACTACGAACTAATTGGCTAACAACTACCCTTTCTATACCATTAAATATAAATGTGGCTTCGTTAGTCATATAAGGTACATCACCTAAAAATACTTCTTGCTCGATTACTTCGCCAGTTTCTTTAATAACAAGTCTAACTTTAACCTTTAAAGCAACAGAATAACTTGTACTTTTTCTCTTTGCTTCTGCAATAGAAATTTTAGGTTCTGGCTCTAGAGTGTAATCAAGAAGATATACTTCAGCCTTACCGCTATAATCGGTAATAGGAGAAAATTCTTCCAATGCTTCACCAATGCCTTCTTTAATAAAGCGGTTGTAAGAATCTTTTTGAATTTCAAGTAAGTAAGGTAAATCAATTATCTCTCTTGCGTGACCAAAAGTATAACGTGTAGTATTACCATACTTAATCTTTTTTATGTTCTCTGTATTAAGCATAATTACTCCTTAAAATTTTTGCAAGTACCATTAACTTTAATAAAATTTCTTTAGTTTTGTTGGGGTTTATGTAACAAAACAAGCAATATTTATCTTAGTAAATTTGGAAAAAACTTAATGATTAGACCTAAACGTAAAAAAAGGCCTATGCTATACTCTTTTAAAAACGACAAAAATCGCCTTTAATTCTAGCATATTTAACTACAATTATATTAATTTAGTTATTACTTTTGTTAAGTAAAACCATCAAATTAAACCCCTAGTGTCTGAATTTTGCGCATGTTTCAAACACTACTATGCAAGCACAATTTTAGCATGATCAATTAATTATGTCAACTATGTAATTGGCTATTTTCAAAAATAATTAATATTTTTTATTAATTTTAATCACTAATTCCCTATCATAAACAGACTATTAATCATTATTTTTATTATAAAATATCGCACAGAGATATATTAATATAGAAAAAAAGACGCTCTCGAATAATCTCGAGAGTGTCTTTTTAAGAAATACCATATTAAAGTATTACTATTTAATAATGTTAAGCACCAGTTGATTCAATCTTAAATACAAATGTTGTATCTTTACTGATTTTCATAGATTTAATTTTATCTTCAATTGAAGATCCATCGTCTACAGTAATTTCAGTATATGAACCATCTTCTTCAAGAATGTACCATGTAACTTTAATACCGTCATTAGCATAGAATTGAATGAATTTACCTTCATAGTCATCTATAGTTGTATCAATATCAATTGTCATACTTAACTTTTTGTGTTCAGAATCTGAAGTATCAGTATAATCTCCAGTATAGTAACTAGAAGATCCAGCGTCATATGACATATAAGTTATAGTTACAAGTTTAATATATTTCATATATATTTTCTTGTCACATGTGCTTATTTTCTCATCAAAGTCATATAGTGTTGTAAATGACTCATCAGCATAATAGTTATCAAATCTATAACCCGATATAATTTCAACATCTTTTGTTGGTTTTGTAGCAGAACCACCCACTTCAACATATTGAGTATCGAAGATACCTGTAGATTCGTCTATTGTATACACAATATTAACTTTATAAGTAGCATAATAGTACACAGTAATATCACTAGTTATATTTATAGTATCAATAGAAATATCTGTATTAGGATCATTATTATCAGTCAACCAATAAGATTTATCTGTTGGAATAAAGTTATTAGGAATATCTGAATCCTTTATTTTTCCACCCTTATCTACTTTAATAGTCTTATTTACTGCTACACCATCTGACGCATATTTGCTATCAGCAATAAATGTTACATTATAAGTTCTAATATACTTCAAATAAACATCTAGTTTAGTACTATTAATTTCTTGTTCAAAGTCATATGGAGTATTACTGTCACTATAGAAACCTGTAAATCTATATCCGTCAATATCTTTAATAAATTCATTAGCATGAGTTTCTTTAAAAATACTACCGAATAATAATGAATTATCAGTTACATTTTCTATAATTGCCTGATTATTCATGTCAACATAGTGGTATGTTATTACAACATTATCAGGAATTAATTTTGCATTCAATGTAATATTTCCAGTAATAGGTATATTCTCATAATCAAATGCAGTTTCTTCGTCATCCAAATACCAATATTCTACATTTGTTGTGTAACCAACAGGTGCTGATTTAACAGTTGTTGGAACACTATCTACAGAAATGTACTGGTTGTATTTAACCTTAATTGATGCAGTAGTACCATTGTTAAATGTTACTGTATATTCAATTGGTTCATAATATGCTTTTAAGGTCAAATCTTTTTCTACTGGTTCATTTGTATTATATTGGTCGCCATATTCAGTCCAATACTTAAAGGTATATCCAGGTATATTAACCTTACTTAAAAGTTCAGTATATCCATTAGCACTAGCAACATTGCTACCATGAACAACCTTTAATGTTTTGTTCAATGATAAATTCTCACCATAAATAAACTTAACATTGTATTCTCTTAACTTCCATTTAGCAGTAAGTGTCATATTTGAAGTTACTTTAGTATTATCAAAATCAAATTTAACATTTTCATCATCATAATACCAGTAGCCAAATTCATTCTCGGTCAATCTATGAGTTGGAATTGCTTTTGGTTTTACAACATATGAATATTCATCAATTATTTGATCATCAAAATCACTCGGTTTCTCATCTTTTTCATTATTTAAATCAAATTTAACCGTATATGCTCTTTGCCAATATGGATAAATAGTATATGTATCAGTAGTTTGCTCTACTTCTGTTTTTCTATCAATTTTTATAGTCTCTTTTGTTATAGAGAATATAGTTTTTGTAGTTACTCTAGTTGAATCATACCTTGAATGATTGTTATCAAAAGATTCTTTGTTATCTCTGTCTGCATAACCTGCTCTATCATAATTATCTTCACCTAGATATTTATCCAACATCTTTCGAGATTCCTTTACTTTTGCCTCATCATCATCAGACATTCCTTTTGTTGACTTATTTGCCCATTCTACCCAATAGTTCCAAGTAGATATTGAAACATGATACCAACCATCTGGATTAACTCTATAAATACAATTTTTATCATATGTAGTATCCATCAATTGTTGTTTTATATCTTCACGATCATTAAATGTAAAATCGTCAATTGATCCATTGTTCTTTATAAATAGAGTACCAATGCTTGGATTAGTATTAGGATCATCAGGTTCATCATTTTTTATATAGTCCTTATTTTTATCTAAAACAATCATAACTTCTTTATCAACCCATTTAGCATATATCCTACATACTAAATCATTACCTGATTGTGTAAATGTAAAATTGGATTCAGATATAACTTCACCAGATGAAATTTCTCTTTTCCCAGATTCATCTTTTGTCCATACTTTTAATGTTGAATTTTCAGTCTGCATTATAGGAAGTGTAATTTGATCCCCATCATAATATACTTTTCTGGTAGTTGGATATTTACCAGTCTTATCGTAAAATTCTATAATATAAGACTTAATATCACTATTAGCAGGGAATGAAGATGAAGGTTCTGCATTAAATGACATAACAACTGAAATATTAGTATTAATTGTACCCCAGAAATTACATGCTCCATATGCGATTTTTTGAGTTCCATCTTCAAGATTTTTCTTGCGATCACCATTCACATCTCCAGGAGTTTTTTGTTCACTATATGCATCATTTAATTTAAATGGTGTAACCCCATCATCTGATAAAGTACCAGTATAATCGTATACATCAGCCCATATACGAGCACCACCCCACCATAGTCTCCAACCAGTGCAATATCTTCCAGAAGTAACAAAATAATCATGAACGGCAAACTTATTATTATCTTCAACATTACAGTTATTATTTTCCATTGATGTATTTGAATCAGAATATGCAATATATGTCAAATTGTATGCATTATCTTTAATTCCACTATCTCCTACTGTATGTGGTTCTTCTTCATACTTATATGTTGTATAATTTCCACCATTATTATTATCCACATTCAAAACATTGTAGAAATATAAAATGTTATATCCATCAGCTTTCGCTTGCTTGTTAGGAGCAGTTTTAGCCAAAATTCCAACATAACCATTGTGAGTGCAATTCTTTAATGATCCTCTTTCAGACTCACCTGCAATACCACCAACTTTTACAGATGTTGTAAAGGATTCTGAAGCAATATATCCTTGATTGATACATCCATCAATTTGAGAATCCGTTGCGTATCCAACTATACCGCCAGAATATCCAGTTGAAGCACTATCAGTTAAAATTTCACCATTTTTATGATTGGTATTGATATTGAAACTTGCTTCTTTAGCCTTGCCTGCTATACCACCAGCATAGATACCTATAACTCTAGCATAGTTTGTGCAATTATATACTGATGATAATATATTATCCTTATATCCAGTTCCATTAACTTCTCCTACTATTCCTCCACTAACATTCGCAGAATTATTACCATAATTACCATATGTTGTACAATTTACAATTAAATCGCTATCAGATTTAGCAACAATACCACCTACCGTACCCGCAGTTAAATCACCATTTCTTCTGCAGAATTTTCCGCCATCTTCTAGATTTTTACCAAAAATATTCTTTTGATAATAGTAATTATTTGACAAACCAACTATACCACCAACAGTTGATGCATTACCACTATCAACATATGATTTAATAGCATAATTCTTTTCAGAATTAGAGCATTTAGAATTGGTAATAGCAAACTTCAATTGTCCATTTTCTAAACTACCTTCAGCTTGACCGATCAATCCACCAATTACTTCTGTTGTTCCAAATGAAATATTAGATTCATTAATACAATTATCAAATAATGTATTACGCATATAACCTAACAATCCACCAACTTTTTGAACATTATTAATGGTAATATCTTGATAATTTTCCAACTCGCTCACTTTAGAATTGTATAAATTTTGAGCAATTGTTCCAAATGTGTCAAATCCATATGACGGATTAATATTTAGTTGACCACCATTAGATAAAATTTTTATTCCACTAATTATAATTGATGTGCCACTATCCAAAAGTAGTCCAGATGACTTATTAATTGTAATTGAAGAATTATACTTTAATCTTATATCCTTGATAATTAATTCTGAAGCACCAGAATTAATTACACCACCTAATAATGACATACTTAATGAACTGCTATCAACCGAATTGATTGTTACCGTATATTTTGCGCCATCAATACTTGTACGCCATGGATAAGCATTTCTTCCCAATGGAAGATGATCATCAACAGATATATTATTTCCGAATACAATATTTTTATCTGTACATTCTATACCAAAACGTTTTCTATTAAGTTCTGATAAGTATTTTAAGTTACCAGCATTATAAATAACATACTTACCATCTTTTGTTTCAGGTTCAGTACCTTTTGGGTTAATTGTATAATTAATATTGATATTCTTTCTATTACTAGTAACATTCTCCCAAATTAAATTCTGATCAAATACTTGATCATATGAAACATATGTCTTACCATCATAAGTAACTGAAGTATGAAGATTTGATAAATTAGATAAATAAGTTGTATTAATTAAAATTTGGCCATATCTATCTACATTTAAGTCTTCAGCAGTTACTTTCTTTGTGCCTTCCCTATAAATAACTGTATTTTTACCTTCTGTACTAGATGCAATATCAACACCTGTATAGATCTTATATTGTGAGCCTACTTCTAAATAGCCTACAAATCTACTTGTATCATTATTATTCTTATTTACGATATACTTATCATCAAATACACCCAACTTATTTTTATTAAGTAAATTGGTTATATTACCAGAACCTTTTGCATAACCAATAATTCCACCTTGTTTTCTATTTTCATTAATAGCACCTACGGCACCTTCATTAATTACTTCACAAACATCACTATCTTCAATATATCCAGCTATACCACCAACCGCTTCGCCTACTTCTTCTATACCACTAATATCTTTAGCAATAATAGTTCCACCATTAGTACTATTAACTACAATAGCATCTCTTATATAGCCTGCAATTCCTCCAATATATTTATGACCTATTATAAGTGCTGTATTATCTACTATAGTAGGTGAATCGGCTTTATTAAGTTGTCCATCTATAGTTACTTGAGAATTTTCTTCGCCAATTGCACGACCAGCGATTCCACCAATACTATCCGATGTCGTTTCAATTATTCCATTGTTACTACATTTTTGAATCTTTGTATTAGCCATATTGCTACTTAAGATTACTCCAACAACACCACCAACATTGTTTCTAGATGTAGTAATTTTGCCATTATTAATCAAATTACTAAATACATAATCACCTTTAGTATCATTATCTATAGTTCCAATAACGCCACCGCAACCCATTTTGTTATTTTCAAAATCTTTAGTTGCTATAGAACTTGTTATAGTAGCATTATTAGTTACATTTTCAATACTAGCATCTTTAGCATAACCTACTAGTCCACCAACATAGTAATTACCTAAAATACGAGAATTATCACCAATTTGACCAATGTTACCTTGAGTCTTTTTATTAGAATCATTTATATCTCTTGATGTTATATGAGCAGTTTGATCCAAATACCCAAATAGTCCCATATATGGTGTGTTAACTTCTTGGACTACATCACCTGTTTCATTATTTGAAACTTTGGTATATGCACCAGTAACTGTAATATTGGAGATTGTTTTACCATTAAAGTTAAATGTGCCACTAAAATTATTAGTGCTTGAATAACCTATTGGAGTCCATAATTTTCCACCAAGATCAATATCATTCATTAACACAACAGTTTTATTTTGAATTGAACTATCATTATTATTAACTAAAGTTGCTATGTAAGCCAATTCTTGTGGAGTTGTAACTTTAAACACATTACCTTCAGCAGCCAATTCTTTAGTGTCGTTTACCCAATATTGTAAAGCATTCTTTAATGTTGGGTAATCATTATTAGTTCCTTTTATACGAGTCCAAATAGTACCCCATGTAAAGTAATCCAAGTCATGATTTTGTAAATATTCAGATGTAATTTTATTATTAAAATATCTACCCATAGAGTTGATATCTCTATAATTAACAGCATATAACGTTCTAGATACTTCAGGTATTTCAGTAACAAACCCACCTATCAAATTAGTTTTTGAACTATCACTAGATTCTGCTCTAGTATAAACATACCCATTATTATAAGAATATGTACCAATGTTACCAGCAATATACATTTGTGTAATATCAGTAGTATTTTGTGATGTAATATTACTACTAATATTACCAATATGAATAAATGCATTAGCAGAAGAATTATCTTTATCTAAAGAATATACATTTGAATTTACATATGCATATCTAATAACGATTTTTTCATTGTTTTTATCATTAATAGTCTTTATACCTATTAAATCACCAACCAAGCCACTTGCTCTGTTACTTGCATAAACATCAGCATTCTCTGTACCAATATATTCAACAACAGAATAAGTTAGTTGTGATTGTGCTTGATTAGTAGAACCTACAATTGCTCTACCAGCAATACTACCTGCTACTGCGAATCCATTTTCGGAAACACTAATAAAGTTACTATCTTTGATAAATAAGTTTTTAGCGAATGATGTAGATTTAACTGTACCAAATATTCCGACATTTCTATTGCTTTCAACAACTGTAGCACCACTTATAGTTTTACCAGTACCTTGTATTGAACCTCTAAATGGATATTCAATACCATGTACACTAGAAGAAGTATATGAGATTTCATCATTTTTATTAGATTCTGGCAATTCAATACCAAAACTTTCATAACCAACTCCTACTGGTGTCCATAATTTACCGTTAAGTTTAATATCTTCTGCCAACCAGAACTCTTTACCTTCAGAGTTTACAACCATACGATTATAATGAGTTCTTACACCGAAATTATATTTATAAGTACTTACTTTAGAAATTCTACTATCAGTATCTGTAGTCTCCGAATAATTAAAGTTAAAGTATTTAGAAGAATTATTGTATTTTTCACTACCTGTAGCCAACTGATAATCAATCGCATTATTTTCTATATAACCTATGTTGGTCATCTTTATCAAGTCAGACATTGAAATTGTACTATTCTTATTGTCTTCAGCATTGTTTTTATCATTAACAATATAAATTTTATTATTATTTTTTACAATACCGGCTAATTCTGTAATCTCATTCTGGCTGGTTTTATTTGCCCAAATATAATCACTAGATATGTCACCATAATAATTGGTTCTGTATGAATCATTATTATCAGCCAATTCATATCTTAACATTGGGATACTATAATTCAACTTTTCTTCAGTAGAATTAATAACTACCCAGTCATTAATCATATCAAAGCCATCATGAGATAATGGATTAGCAGTGTACGAATTGTTTTTACTTGTTAGCGAGCCCAAATCAAATTTACCATTTTTCACAACAACTTTATCGTTACACTTAATACTTCCATTAGCATCTCTAATAACTTCATATGAAATTGCCGAGCCATCATAATAAGTATAGGTTGTGTTATTACCATCTGAAACCACTTTATAAGATGAAATGTAATTATTACCACCATTATCACTATCAGAAGATAATGAAACATTACTATCTTTAGATAGACTCCTAAACATGTATCCTTTATTATCAGAAACTAATTTTGATTTAGCAGTTATGTTTTGTTGATTTATTGACATTGAGTCAATAATACCTGTTTGTATGTTTTCATTAACAATATAAAATTCTGTAGAAGCGCCCGGATTCTTAATAGTAGTTTGATATACAATACCCTTGTTAATATTAATTAATTTAGAATTAATACTAGTATTAATAACCATACCACTATTATTATTTATTAGATAATTACCAGTATTATTATATGTTAAACCATATAACAAACTATGAGAATCAATACTATCTATAGATAATGCACTAATTAAATCACTCTTATTAGGATTAATATAAATTTGTGCGTTAGTTAATTTAATACCACTTATAGACTTTGTAGAGTCAACAATGTATGTCTCATTGGTAATATTTGTATTGATATTAGTGATATTAGAGTCTAAGATTTGTGGGTTTACTTTTGTACCTAATTTTTGTAAATTTATGGCTATGCCATCAGCATGAGCAATATTGATACCTGCAATACTTTCTTCTGTCTTATTTAACCAAGTTAATTGTGGATAAGAGTATTGATTAATAATTGTCCATACTTCTTTATTAATAAATTCATTGTTGAATTTTAAAGATTTGAATGGAATATTTTCCCCACTGAATAATAATTCTTCTGTGCTATATCCATCTCCATAATTATTACCATATGGTACAAAATCTTTATTATATATATTATTATAGAATAATAAGTTTTTAACATTAGATATATAAGCAAGTGGTAAATCTGTGGTAAATCCACCGATAAATCCGCCCTTATTCTCTCTATCAGCATAAGCAAGTTTATTTTCGACAGAATATAGGAATTTACCAATACTATAGTTATTAGATAATTCAACTTTCGAATTAATATTATCTTTATTGAAAGTAATATTACCTACTATTAAACCAGCAAAGTTACTACTTCCAGTAGAGAATATTTTACCTAAATCAATATCGGTAGTAGAGTATGATTTAATAACTTTAACTATATTGTTTTTTACACCATTCAATGTTTGATTAAGATCAATATTACCTACTAATCCACCAACATAATTTATTTTACTACCAGTGCAAGTTCCTGCTATATTACCAGTTGCAACACTTTCAGAAACAATACCATTATATAGTTTACCAATCAAACCACCAACGACATATTCAGTAGGTTTAGGGTTTCCTGTAATATCAATATTAGTTGTAATATTAACACTTGATACTACTTGATTAATCTCGTATGCATCATTAACATTTTGTGCCATAAAGACTTTACCAAATGCTCCACCAATATTGTCATAAACAGAATTAATTGTTTCGCTATTATGGTTTATAGTATAATTACCATCTACATAAACTCTATTAATAGTTTGACAGTTATTTACATTACCTATCGCTCCGCCAATATTGTTAGTACCATTAATAATCTTTGCATTATATGTTATTTTTGAAGATCCAACATAGATATTAGATAATGTACAATTTTCTACATAACCTATCGCTCCACCAATGTTGTTAATCAAATTATCACTATCTCCATTAATAGTAATATCAACTATCTTCCCAAATGCATACAAAGCAGAAACTTGTTTGTTTATAGCATCATCGGATAGGGTTTCACCAACCAATTTACCAATAGCACCACCATAGTTAAATGTTCCTTTATAATTATTAATTACAACAACATCTTTTTCTTCTTTTTCATCACTATTAATAAGTTTATTTATATTCCCGCCATCATTGGTTAACCTTATTTTATTAGCATATCCAGCCAAACTACCAATATTTATGTTATTAATAATTGAATTTATATCATTAGCAAAATCCAATTCAACATTTAATTTAATAGTAACTTCGTTAGAACTAATGTTATTAGCCATACTTGTAGAATCGTTAATTCTACCAGCCAGACCACCAACATCAAACGATTTATTAGAAATATTATTTAAATATTGTTGAAGAATACCACCTTTATCAATATCAATATTTATAATTGGAATAGTATTTATAATTTCACTATTACCGACCTTGCCCCTACTTAATTTTGAGTTAGCAATAATGTACTTACTAGAAGCAGAAGCAGTAATCATACCAGCCAAACCACCATATGCTAAAGTCTTATCTATATTATCTCCCGCTTTACTAATATCACCGATACCTTGAACATTAATTTGAAGTCCATTAATAGTACATGTATTAATGCTACCATTACCACTATAACCAATTAATCCACCTATAGCACCTGCGGTTTTTGAAGTAATTGTTACATTAGAAACATTAACATTTTCTATTTTTGTACCAGCATCACTATATCCTACTAGAGAACCTATAAACAATGGATTGTTATATATATCATTCTCTTTATTTAAATTAGATGAAGAGACATTAATATCTACTTTTTCCAAACCAAAATGATGGAATGAAGCATCTGACGTATATCCTAACAATCCATAATATACTTCATTACCTACTTGGCTTATTTTCAAATTTTTAATTTTAAAGTTATTATATACGCCGTTAGCATCTTTAGAAGAATATAATGATCCTCTAAATGGAGAAGCAACACTACCAATAGGAGTCCATTCTTCATCATTCAAGTCAATATCATTCATCAATACAAATTCGGCATTACGGAAATCAGACATTAATTTTAATTTTTCAACCGTGTCTACTTCAATAACTGTCTTTTCAGGTTTTGCTTCAAGATATGGGAATACTGTTGCATTATCTGCTGCAGTTTCTCTTCTTATACCTGTCCAACGATTAGTTGTCCAAGATTCATAGTTTAATGGCACTGTTATATTGTCATTTTTTCTATCTATTACACCACTCTTATAAATACCATATGTATTAGATTTTATAATAGCATTCTCTTCTTCATCTATTATTGTTAAAGAAGTAATTAACTCTTTATAAGTTCTTGCCGAACTTATATTTTGTCTTCTACTATATCTGTTATATTTATATGTGAATTTTTTACTTCCAGCACTTGCAGTTTCAAATTTTTGCTCGTCATAACCAAAATCACCCGCATTTTTGAAAGAATTATTATTTAATCTTCTATCGTCAGCGAATTGTGCTTTACTTGAATCATCATTACCAGAATATCCATCTTTTGGATCGCCTGTTAATCCTGCAACAACTAATCCAACTTCTGACATTACGTTAGTGATTTCTTCTCCAGACTGATATTTATTAGTTGTATATTGATATTGTGGATAGTAGTTTTCAGCAGCACTTATAATACCGCCCACTGTTAAAGCACTAGAATCCTTAACATAGTACAATAATGTACCAATAAAACCACCAATATATGAATTATCTCCAATTGAAGATTGCGAACTATTTTTACGTACAATATTGGTATCTTCTTTTCTCCAAATATTGATAGCAACAACCTTTCTTAAACTTATTATGCTATTGGTTAATACTCCCCTGCTAGTAGCACCTATGTTGTATAGGTTACTTGAAGGAATTGATGATTTAGACTCACTATATTTAAGATCTACTTGACTACCATTAGAATCAGTCAATTCTGTAGATGTATTAAAGAATAAGTAATCATTCATCTTACCCATAGCAAATCTTGTGGAAGACATGCCACTATCAGTAGGGTCATTAACACTTTCCGATGCAGTCTTTGTTGCCAAACCAATTAACCCACCAGCACTATAATATCCTTTAACACTTGATGTGACATATATGCTTTCATAAGAACCAGATATATCTAGTCCTGTAAATCCACCAGCATACATGCTATTTAAGTTAATAACATTAATGCGACTATATGAATCACTAACTGTACCAGCATTATTAAATCCAATAACACCACCAATATAGTTAGCATTTCTAGCGAACAAATCATTATAGTTAAGTTCACTACTATATATAATAGGATTAGCAGTAGATACTGATACTCCTTTTTTGTATTCAGCATCTATCTTATCTTGTATTGTTTTTGTATGAGCAATATAACTTCTTTGTAATGTACCACGGTTTTCACCAACGATACCACCAGATATTCTAGTACCACGTAATTTAGGAGTTACATCTTCATCTATGATAAATGTTGCATCACTAATTGTTGAAGTATATCCATTAAGTCCTACAACGCCACCAACTATTTCACCATCAATTCTAATATTGCCATGTACTTTCAATTTGCGTGCATTGGCATTGAATAGTGATTGTTTACTTTGAGAGTTTGAGCCACTATCTACATCAAGAATACCTATTACACCACCTGCATAAGAAACTACTCGAACGTTGGTATTTGCAATACCATCATCTTTGACTGGCTCTTGGTCTTTTTTAGTTTGACCAAGTTCAAGTACAGGTATTGCTCTATCATAAATGTTAAATGTTCCCTTATTAGCAACAGGATTCTTTGAACTAAATATATTAGAACTACTAAAGTATGCAGATTGTACATTAACTGTATTGGTAATATTAACTATTTGACTATCACCAATTACTAGTCCTGCTAGTCCACCTACAACATTTTGTCCTTGTATAAATGCAGAATCGCTCTTACCTGTAATATTGATATTAAATACATCTGCATTTTCAATACTACCTGCTAAAGCACCTACATATTTAACTTTACTACCACGCACATCGTCAACTACAAGATTTAAGTTTCTTACTACACCACGCCTTGAAGTCATAGTATCTATAGGTTCAGTAACGATTTGACCAAACAAACCTAGATAATTAATTTCTTCTTGTGCATCATCAGATTCAAAATCTGTATCACATACAACTCTTAACTCATTAATGGTCATACCATTACCATCTAGGTCACCAGAATATTGAGTTGTATAAGTAGTTGCAGTTAAGTCGGTAGAATTAAATGCAATATCAGAGATAAGTCTAACTGCATATGATTTATTTTTAACATCAACAGTCATTTCTTGATTAAAGTACTTATTAAATTCTTCAGCACTCTTAATCAATTTTGGATTGCTAATATCACTACCAATAGGAGAACTCTTATACTCGTATTGATTCTTTTCAGATTGACTAGTACCAGTCCATACTCTTACAGAAATTGTCTTCATATTAGCAGCAACTAGTTCTGGACGTTTAGCAATGTATGAAGAATGCTTCAATTTTTTAGCCAAATCCGTACTTAAATTTAAACTTGGCATAAACCATACTGCTCTAGTTACTTTATCTACACTATTCTTTTCAAAATCTGTATTAAATGCGTAACTTTGGAAAGTATTGTATTCAAATAATTGTGTACTACCTATAGCAGTAGCAGGTTCATCAGTATCCAAGAAATTATCTGGATATTGTCTTTCTAGGTCAGAGTCTTCAACTGCAGAACCTATCTTTAAGTAGTGAGTATCACTATAACCGGTAGGGTTATCATTATTATAAGTAGATTGTTCACTTACACCAGTAAATGGACTAGAACTATAATCATTAGTCTTTACACTACTTAATGAATAACATGAAGAAATTGTACCTTTAGACTTGTTTCTAAATACGAAACCACTTGAGTCAACGCCATTAACCATAATGTTTGCATAACTATTAGATACTACTGCATCGTTTTCAAATACAAACGCACTGGCTTTAGTCTTTGTACTAATTACAGCATTCATTGCTCTTAATGAAACAACATTATCATTAGGTTTATTCTTTGGATCATTACTATGAATATAGTTGTAACCAGCAAAACTACTTTTAATATCTTTTTCTAAACCTGTCTTATCAGGGAAATTAGAAGAATTAATTTGTCCTTCAGGATTATTACCTTCTCCTACTCTACCTTGAACATAAGAGTATTGAATAGCAGAATTAGTAGAATTATTGTAAATTACAAAACCACTTGTTGCTGATTCATTATAGTTTTCAGCAACACGGTTAATAATGTTACCGCCTTTAAAGTAAGAAGAACTTATCTTACCAGCATTCTCTACAACAAAGCCACTTACATATCCAACACCACTTATTGAAATATCATCAATACTTGAGTTAGTTATAGTACCTATACTATCGCCTTCATCCAAGTTTTTAGCAACTAATCCAGCCATATAATGTGTCTGGGTTTCAATTGTTGTAGTTGTTTCAATTCTTACTACTGACAAGTCTCTTGAACTATAATAATTAGTTTTTGTACTTGTTGGTAGAGTTTCTCCAGTAAGTTGAACTCTTTGATTAATTAATTCAGTAGCATTATAAGTTACTTGAACATTGGTAATTAAACCAGCATTTTCAGCGGCTAGAATACCAAATGTAACATTCTTATATGCTCTTGCATCTACATACAAGTCCACATATTTTGAATCATAACTTGCGGATTCGCTAGCAATATGATCAGATGTAGGAGCAATTTCTATAATTAAGTTTTTAATAGTTGTACCAGCATTGATACGACTGAATATACCAATATTGGCTTCTTCAATCAAATCAGCACTTTCATCATATGAATCAAGATTGAAACTCTCCAATTTTAATACATATCCGTTACCGTCTAAACTATTAATTTTTAAATCTGATCTTAATGGTGTCCAATCTTTTAATGTTAAATCATTAACCAAAATATAGTCTACACCATCTTCCATATTTATTAATTCTTCTACAGTACTAATAGGATCTGGAGCATCTTCATCTCTTTCCCTATGGAAGTTAAATGTAAATTCACATATTTCTTCTTTTATAATATAATAAGAAGAATCAGTAGTGTCTATTGTACTATCAGAAGTAATAGGGATTAGTTGAACTTCACCTTTTTTATCTTTAGGGTCTTGACTACCATATGCAAACTTAACAACTGCAGCAAGTCTATCATTACTACCAAATTTAGTATTTTGAACAGTGTACACTGTTTCACCAAAATCACCATCATTTCTTGCACCAATTGTAAATGAATTAGCAATAATCTTATCAGAATTAGACTCATTAGCATCAGGTATTTTAGCATACCTACTATCCCCATCAATTACTGATGTATCTACTGTACGCCAGATATATGGAGATGCCAAAACTTGTCCATTGTTAGTATCTTTATATGTTGCTTTTGAGAATTGGGCTTCAATTTGAGCAATTTTTAATTTAACAGACTCTGCAATTTCGCTATTATATTTAGCCTTGTTTACACGCACAATTAATTTATATGGTTGGTTAAATATACCCATCATATAACCATCAAAGACATTATCAACAGTTATTTCTTCTATTAAGAAATCAGTAATTCGAACATCCACATTAGATGTAAAGATTATTGTTTCACCATTGATTTTCTTTGAAACTTTACCTATCAAGGCAATCTTATATTTTGTTGATGTATTCAAGTTAGTATACAAGTAATATTTATTGTTACGATAAATCACTTCAAAATCAGTCTTGTATGCACCAACTCTGATTTCTTGGTCATTTGAACCATAATAGTACATATAACTTTCATCAAAGTTAACTACACCATCAAAGTTATTGGTTTGTACAGTAATCTCATGTTCGGTACCTCTGGCAACTACGCCACGGGTTTCGCCATCAATGGTAATTGATAATGAAGGTGGTGACTGAACATCAAGTTTAATAGATTTAACTTTAACTGGGTCTACAACGCCATCTTTATATGCTCTAACTGTTAAAGTAAAACTATTGGCTTCAGTAACAAAACTATTAATTAATGTACGAATATAAATATAACCATTATATTTAGTTTCTTTATTTTGATTTATGTATGATTTCTTTTGTAATACTATTCCATTATCAATTCTGATAATATCAGTTAATAATGTCTGGTATGTACCATTATAAATAATACCATAATCAGTTTCTCTAGCATTAGCCAACATTTGTTCTAATTGAACAACAGTATTAGCATCAACACTAGAAGATATTTCTAATCTGTCATATGCAGCATATTCAGGAGAAATATAGGCTTTTAATATACCAACATGTCCTGGAATAATATTGTCATATGCAATTTCGTTTAAGTTAACATTAGTTATCTTATTGTTATTGTCATCGTAAGATACACTAACTTCACTATTTGGATAATGTTTTAATACAATGTCATTAACTGGTTGTGGGTTAACCGCAACTGGTATAACAGCCTTTAAATTATTATCCATATAATCTGTTAAGTCATTAGTTACATAACCATTTTCACTAACTATAATACTATCACTAGTATTAAATTTTGCGACAAAGAATGTAAGATTCTTAACGTAAGATTGAGAGATATTTGATTTACTATCATAATCGATATATATATCAAAATAGTAACTTAAATATCCATTAACTGTTTGTTTAGGAATATTAGTGCAACGAAGTGCAATATCTCCTATAAGTATCTTTTTATCTTTATTATTATCACCGAATGCTTTGCTTACAGGAATTGTACGTTCGATATTATCGCTATCATAATAAGTTAAATACAATTCTTCAAAAGATTTTTCAGTTCTGATATCAATCTTAAATGACATTTCTGTACTTGGATTAATAGTTAATGAACTTACCGAACTATTAAGTGCCCAGTTTACATCACTAAATGTTACATTAAATACCGATACCATATTTCTGTAATTTCTTAAAACAAAATCATTAGAAGTTACATCAACAATGGTAGAAGTACCAATTAACCTATTACCGTCATAAACATTTACATATGGAACTGCTACAAAACTTACATTTTTGAAAGTTTCAGTAGAAGCAAACTTGGCTTCCATAGTAGAAGGCACATCAAAATAATATACCACATTGTCGCCTATAGTTTCTTCTTTTCTTATTTTATCATTAACTGTAATTGCTGTAGATTTACTAATAAAGTCATAATTAGATACACTGTCTTTAGCAAATTTAACTATTGGATTGTTAGATGAGTCAAGTCGTGCAAAGTAATATCTTACACCACCATCCATATTTGACTCTAAACTGAATGTTTTTGTTACATTATTTCCTTTGTATTCATAATTACCATATACATTGGATTTAATAGCAACATTGGAAGGATACTCTAAAGTACTCTTTGGTATTATAATCTCTTTGTTATTAGTAATTGTTGTATTAACACCTGAAGAAGCATATGTTAGTCCAATCTTGTTAATAGTGTTAATTACATTGATAGGAACTACATGAGTTAAATCACTATCATATGCCGAACTAATTGTAAGTGTACTATTACCTGCTCCCCTTGCAACAAATGAATAAGTATTATCATAATTCATTTCTATACTTAAAACATTGGTATTAGAAGAAGTAATCTTTACACTATTACTATTAATAAACGAAGGAACTGTAGAAACTTTTAGAATATCGCTTAAGTTATAACGATTTTTAGACTTAATATCATTAATTAACTTAACTTCATCATCTGGCAATAATCTTACTTTTGTATCAGAACCAAAGTTGATTGATTGTCCATTTTCAGTAGCGACATAGTTTTCGTCTGCTAATTCATAGTAAGAAATAATTGAATATAATTTGTTTTGTTCATTATCATTAAGGCTAGCGATAAATGTTCTTACACCATCTTTAATATGCTCTATATTAATTTGTTTTGGTGGGAAATTAACTAATAAATTAACTCTATAAGAGTAATCATCATTGTTAAGTCTAACTACTCTTGGAATACCAAACAATACTGGAAGACCATTGTTAACTTCAGAATTAATATACCAATGTCTATTGTCAGTTTCTAATTGGTTTTCACGTTGAATATAAGTTAATTTGTTACCATCAGTCTCATCTATTAAACCATCTCCATTTTTATCATTCCCACTTGTTACTATATATGCTGACAAAATAGAGTCAATATTATTTTCTGTAGAATTAAATGAATAAGATATTTGAGATTTTAAGTCGATAGCCTGATTTTGTTTGTCCGATTCATTGGTAATCGCAGTTGCAACTTGATTAACTTTAATCATATCAACCGATACAGTCTCGGTTACTTTTGACTCGCCCAATCTATCATAATACTTAATTTCTACTTGTTTTTCGCCTTCGCCAACATATCCGCTTGCTAATGCATAATTATCTTTTGAAGTAGTATCGTATGATGATTTGGTTGTGTCACTACTATCAGGTTTTGTAGGTATCTGTTTTGTAGTAATATAACCATATTTAGACATTGCCATAAAGTAGGAATTGGTAATGTTGTTATAATAACGATTAATGAATTTGAATTGAGATACATTCTCTTTTTGTGCATCTAATGAAATATCTATGTCTCCATAATATGCAGTTGGATACATAGCCGATAATTGAGATGCTGCATATGAATATATAGTTTTTGCTGATGCGCCACTGATATAATCACCTATTAAGGCGAATGTATTGCTTGCAGATAATGCATCACCCACAATACCACCAGTAGCAGGTGTTGCTTTATTTTCTACCTTATCAATATCATTATTGTATAATGTACCTATGAAACTTGTATTGTTGATTTGAACAATACCTTTTGTTTGACCAACAACTCCACCAAGTCCTGCCAAATGTCCTTGAATATCAACAAATGCTTGAGCATCAGTTACTACACCACTATTAAGTATACCAACAATACCACCAGCGAAATTACGATTATCATTGGTTAAACTCTTTGTATGTGCATCTGAAACTATTATGTCTCCATAATATCCAGTACCATATCCACTAACATTGTATGGAGTAATAGGATCATTATTGTAACTATAAACAGAGTTGTAAGAAATAGGGCTATAAGAAATATAGTTATATACACTAGTGAATACATTAGTAGAACTAGAAGGATTATCACTATTGTAATATATATTTTTTATTCTTAAATCACTATCTACTACTACCAAACCATTATAAGTACCAATTACGCCACCTACACCATTGAATCCAATAATTGCTGTTTTGTATTCATCATCAATAGTATTAAGTTTTAACATTTGTACTTGGTTATTAAGTATTAAGTTAGTACCAACTAGTGATAATGATTTTGCTAGTCCACTAGTTATAGATTGTGAATAATATGATTGAGTAAATCCATTACCCTTATCATTTCCTAAACGGAAATCATATTCGGTAGATACAAGACTGCTCTTACCTAGAATTAAATCATGGTAAGTAATACGTATAATTGCAAATGTAGCATTATCATCATGTTCACCGATCGCATTAACATAATCATCAACATTGTTAGTATCAATTGAAAGACTATTAAGTAATTGTCTAATTTCTGACTTGGTTAAACTTAATGTTTCAAAATTCTCTAAATAGATTTTAAAGTTCTTATTAAAATCAACAAAATTTTCTTGGAATTTAGCATTTTCTTCTGAAGTAGAATTACCAATACCATTAACAAAATGATATTTAGTTGTATCATCTGGATTGCTTACGATATGTACAATACCAGTTTCTGATTTACCAACTATACCACCAATATTAGTGAAACCACGTAATAATGGGAATGATACATTGTCTTTAACAACACCAGTATTATAACCTACTATACCACCGACATTGGACATATAGTATTCTTCTTGTCTATCCTTGTAGTCACCAATAATATCTGCTTTTGCAGTAACACCTGCAACAATACCAGCATTAAATCCAACTACACCACCAAAGGAAGCATACATACTATTAATCTTTTGTTCTTCTGGTAAACTTGAGTTAATAGATGTAATAACATGAGTAGAATTAGTCAAAGTTTCATTGTCATTAGCATTATGAATATATGCTCTATTATTAAATCCTACCATACCACCAATATAAGCGATATTATTAGATTTAACAGAAACGTTAATCAATGCTGTAGATGTTACATCAAACATTTGTGATGCAGCATCGCTATTGTTCTCACCACAGTAACGATAAGATCTAACTGCTCTTTCTTGAAGTTTTTGAATTTCGTTACTGGTTATTCTATAATTAGAAGTTGTATCAATTGCTTTGTAGTCTAGGCCATTAGTTGTGTTACGGCCTTCGCCATTAATTTTCATTGAAGTATTAAGTGAATATCTTGATGTGTTATTTAAGAAACCAACAACACCACCAACAAAATAGAATGAATTTTCGCTAGTGTCAGTACTACCTGTAATGAAGATACCATTATTAGGTTCTTCTTTACTTGAATTTACATAGTAATCACCAGTAATATTGGCTATACCACTACCATCGTTAACTACAACATTTTCAATTGTACCTTCACTATAACCTGCTAATGCACCTGCGAAAATATTAACCTGACGAGTAATATTAGCCTTAATCTTAAAGTTGTTAATTGTTAGTCTTTCAATTACAGCATTTTCACCTAAATATGCAAATAATCCAAAGTAATCAATGTTATCGTTATGAATTCTTAAATTGTTAATTGAGTAATCTGCTGCAAAGATTAAAGTATCATTTTCAACTTCTTCATAATGTCCACTTAAATAGCCTGTAAACTTGTTAACAATACCATTAACATAACCTATAGGCATCCAGTCATCAGTTAACATTATGTTATTTCTTAAAACATAATAAGAGTTAAGTGAACTATTAATACGTTTTAAATCTTCAACAGTGTAAATATTGTAAGCGGTTGCTTTAGTTTTACCATCATTTACTTTAATTTTTATCTCTTTGTAAGAAGTATAACTACCCATATTGTCTACATTGTCTAAAGCATAGACTTTAATGATAGCCATATTGTCAGTCATTAATTGTGAATTAATTGTGATATTAATCTTTCGATTAGTGTTATCAACATTAACAGTTAAAGCAGGATCAGAACACTCTGCTGCCAAATTCTTATTAAGAGCATTTTTAGGTAAGATATCAAAATCCACTACTTTTACTTGTGCTTCTGGATTATTGTATTGACCATTAGCATAATTTAAGTCACGTTCATCATATTCGATTAATGAATAACCCGAACGAATAACTTTATGAGTTGTCTTCTTTCCACATACTGGACAAGTTAATTCAACTTGTGGTTGTGAGAAATCTGCATCTTCAGTAATTGAACTTCTTTCAACTTTATGTCCGCAAGTAATACATTGTAGGACATCTTCATTGGATATAGAAGCAATATTAGTGAAGATATAGTCACTTACCTTAACAACTTTATTAACGACAAATCTTACCGAAGTCTCTTTTGGAGCACTTATTTGAACACCATCTTCATTAACAAAAGATTGTTCAACTTTTGCAATAAGTCTAAATGTTAAATAGTCTTTATTTGTAGCACTATTAAAGTAACATTCAACTTCAGCAGATGCTAAATCAATAATTCTTACAATAATTGTATATTCCGAATTGCTATACTGGATAACTGTAGCACCTTGAGATTTATCATATTCGTAGAATTCTCCGTCCCAGTTAGATATAGATGTTTGTGGTTCTAGTGTTTCGCCATAGTTGTCCACACATTTCCATTTCATCTTTGTATATGAAGCATTAATTGGAGAAGAATACAATTTAATTGTGTATTTACCATAAGCATTCTCTTCTTGAGTACTAATTAATCCCGAACGGTCATATAATGTGGTTACTTCTGGATTGTTTGAACTAAAATCAGACAATGGAATAGTTACATTAATTTCAACCAAGAAATATAAAGTCTTGTTTTTCTCGCCGAATTCATTATAACCAGTAATCATAACTTCAATTGTAGATTTACCAGCAATATTTTGAGTTTCAATAGAACGATAATTAGGAACTTTAACTACTCTAGAATCTGTTGTACTAATAATATGTTCAAGTCCGGTTTTGTCTAAATCATTATAAACTTTATTGTTGATTATAAATGTTACTGGAATATTTAATCCATTTCTTACAGTTATTGATGGGATTTGTCCATTTTTCTCTTCACTACCCTGAAGTTCAACACCTGCGATTTTTACACGGCTATTTTCTGTATTTAAACTTTCAAATAATGTAACTGTAAATACTAATTCACTACCATTCTCGGCAGTAACTTTTACTGTACATACACCAATGTCGCCAAGTGGAGATAAGTTAATTGCTGTACTTGATTGAGTATAAGTTAATAATTTACTTGCATCAACATCTCCATCTTTAACAAGTTCAACTTTTAATGTGCCAAAAGCACTTTGTTGTATACCATCAATTTTTAAAGGTCTTGATGTGTCTTTTTTAGTAACATCTAGAGCAAGTGATGGCTCGGTAGTACTTAATTCAAGTGTTTTGGTGTCAATATTAATAGGTATTTCTTTATACACTTTTGAATAAGAAACACTAGTTACAGTAAGTTTAATTGTGGTAGTAGGTGGTGTAGCAAATGTATGTGCTAGATAGTAGTCCATATTACTATCAATTGGAGTATTAAATGGAATAGCATTATGGAATCTGTCATACAATTGAATATTATTAGCACCACTACTTAATGAAAGAACAACATCTTGGTTATTCATGATACCAGTTTCGTTAACAACATTGATTCTAAAACGAGTACCAAATACACCAGAGTTTTCATTATAGTTAGCATATAGTCTTATTTCTTCTAATGCTTTATTATCTGTACCATTGGTAATATTAATTTCTGTAGGGAATGATTCGCATCTAATATTTAAAGTAATTGTCTGTCTAAATGGTTCATAACCTGGGAAATCAGCACGTTCGATTATAAATGTAATTTGGGTTTTACCTTTGCCAATTGCTTTAATATCAAAAGAATTTAGTTTATTAAGTGTTTTGTCTATCTGAACAATATTATTAATTACATTATCGTCATCTACAATAGTACCATCATCTTTCAATCCTTTAACTGTTACTTTGTAGTTGTTATTTTCGCTAGCGTTATTGTTAAAGTTGAAATATATAGTTTTTGAATATGAATCAGCAGCATTGGTTGCCATGATTAAATCAAATTCGCCATCGCTGTTTTTGTCCAATGCTATATCATCATCTGACATATCAGGAGTACGATTATCGTACATTAATGTAATATTATTTTTAGGAACTATGGTTACAACTTTTGCATTAACAAATGAAGTAGTCAATTCTGGGTTAACGGTAGATTTGGCTCTGATTTGAAAACTTGATAAAGTAACATCGTTAGGAACAGTTAAGTATTGCCCTTCAGTAACTACTTTAATTAATTCGTTAGGTTGGTCACCATTACTTAATTCAAGTTGAATACCATTTTGGTTAGTGCCACTAGGATTGAAAGTGATAAATTTAGAAATATCAGTTTTTTCACCTTTTAGCACTGGGATTGTTTCTTGATTAAAAGATAAAGATGTGATAGGTCTGGTTACTCTAACGTTAACTTCTTTACTTAAATTACCTTCTTTAGTCATAACGGTAATAGTAATAGGTCCACCTTGACGTGTTGCTTTAAAGTAAGCAGTACTTACACCATTTTTAACCTGTGGCTTATCGTCCACTACTTCAATAAAGTTGTTAACAGGCATGGAAAAAGACACTGCACCATCATACCCTTTTGGCATCTTTGAAACGGAAGCAGTGATAGAGAAGACATTTTCTTCTACATTGTCTGATAAGACAACTTCAATGTCTGTATTATCAACATCTAATTTAAGTCCTTTGTACTTATCCTTACTACAGCCAGTAAATATTGCAACTGTACTTATAAGAATTAAAGTAAACACAATCAATTTTTTTCGTATGTAACCCATGGTTTTCATCCTTAAAATTTAATATAGTTTTTGTTAATTTTTATCTTTTAATGCAATTATATTAAATATATAATTATATATAATATAATTACTCCTAGCAATATTATATATTTTATATCTACTATTAGTCAAATATAATACTATAATAATCCTAAATATTGCGGATTTTTTAAATAAAATTTTTTATCAATTTTAATATAAAAATACAACAAAATTGTTAACATTTTTATTTATATCAACATAAAAAATAGTCAAAAAACACTTAAATTTTTTAACAACAACAATACAAATTTTTTAAAAAAATAAGTAAAATTTAACATTAAAAATAGCATAAAAATACAACAAAAAATCAATAAAATTTTAATAAAAATAATATGTGTATTCGTATTATTTTTAGTTAATAAAACACACTCTTTCAATGCGGGGAAAAAGAATAAAAACACAAATAAAAATCAGTAAAATAATGCTTAAACAGCATATAATTTTACTTAAAAATAGTGTGATTTTTAACAGTATAATTTTTATTAAATATTTTTGATTTTAATTAAATATTTTAGTATTTAACAATATTAATAGAAGCAATAAAAAAGTGCGTAAAATACGCACTTTTTTATTGCTAAATTTTAAAAATCGTACCGCTCCAGTAAGTTGCAGGGAACTTTCCAAAAGTACCACCAGCATCATAATTTTGAGTGTCTGATTTATATTCTTTTGCATCAAAATAACTATTACCAAAATCAATACTCATACCTGGATATGCAGTCATCTTTAATGCATTATAATAATCACCATATTTATCATGTTTGTAGTATTTATACAAACCATAATAATAGTAATCATCTTTTGCCATTTCTACTTTTTTAGCATACGATGAATCCCATTTTGATAACTCGCCTAAATATTGCAAAGCGTCAATATTTTTTGATGCGGCATCATTAGTATATTCATTTAAGTCGGAATCAAAACCATTAATCTCATTATAAATGCTAGAATCATATTTATAATAATTAACATCACCATACAAAAGTGCTTGAGAAGTTGTATTACCATACAATTTTAGTTTTCTAACACCTTTTTTAATTTCTCTTGCAACAGTATTAGTATCTCTTTTAAATGCCACATATACTGTTGAACTAGTGATTCGAAGCCTATAAATTCGATATTCATCTATTAAATTATTAAATTGAGAACTGCTACTTGAGTATGTAGAAGTTACATTTGTACCATATTTAGCACCAGTAATAAATCCAAATAATGGTTTAAATGCATTTTTACCTGCAATTTTTGTATTAGACCCCAATTTAGTTTCTATGCCACCATATTCAATTGCAACCGCATTATCAATTTCACTACATTCTAGAATATTACTTGCACCTCTACCACCAAGACCAAAGTATGAATTAAAGTCATTATTAGTCCAACCGTGATTTGCATTGGAAATACCCATTCTTAAAGAGTCACCCATATAACCAGTATCTTGGTCTATATCATCATTACTTAAATAATTAAATGTAGTCGATGCTACGTAACAATTATAAATTGTACCTTGCGTACTTAATCCAGCAATACCACCAAATAGTCTATCTCCATTAATAGTTGAGCCATTAACTTCTACATTCCTAATAGCACCGGTATTAATACCCGCAACACCGCCAACAGCAGTATTGAAATTATTAGTATTTTCCCCTATATTTGCACTAATATAAGATCTTATAGAGCCATACCCTTGAATTGTACCTTTATTAAGTCCAACGACACCACCTAGAACAAAACGTCCATTAATCTTAACACTTTTAGCCGAACTACTCCAATTATAATTTCTATCTGTAATAGAAATAATTGTATTTGCTTCGGCTATACCAGCAATACCACCTACACCATTATCACCTGTAAGTTCAACACCATTTATTGTGCAGTTTTGCATAGTTCCGCCACTTAATAATCCAACAATACCACCAATAGCCGTATCAGCATTTAGTAATTTGTCTTTTACGCTATCTAATGTGTTGGAGTTTACTTTTGTTTCACCATTAGCAATAGAATCATATAATAATCTATTAGTATCTGAAATATATTTTGCAGTGATTTTTGTTTGATTACCAACTCTAATTTTTTCTATTTTGCTATTATCTAAACTGTTACCTACCAAACCACCGACATGTCTTTGACCATTGATAGTAACATCATTGATGTTATAGAAAATACCATCACCAATAATATTTCCATTTTTCATCTTACCAACCATACCGCCGACATCTTCACTACCTGTAATAGTAGAATCTCTAACAATAGAGTAATTGATGTCTTTATTGTTTACACCTACTATTCCACCTACATTATTAGTATTTTTAGTTTCAATAGTAACGTTATCAACTATAACATTATTGATTATTCCATTATTTTGACCTGCTAAAGCACCTGTTTGTACATTGTTGGTATCAAATTTTAATACAAAATCGTAAAGTTTTAAGTTAGATACTGTAGAAGCAGATTCAATAATTGCAAACAAACCTACACTAGCATTTTGGTTAGCACTAGTAATAGATAAATTTCTAATAATATGGTTCAAACCATTAAAGTTTTTCTTTAATGCAAAGTATGAATTGTAGTTTTTAGTTGTATTGTTTATTTCTCCATTGAAATTGATTTTACTCATATCAATGTTAGTTAACAATATAAATCCTTTAAATGATGAATTATCTTGATACGACGATAAAGCATTTAATTGTCCAGCATGAATAATTGGGAAATATCTCTTTTCAACTTCTACACCACTTAATTGTGACAAAATAGGAGAATAATCAGATCCATCAAAGTTAAGTAAAGTAATTACTTTATCTGCAGAATTAATAGTTGCATAACCAAAGTTATAGAACTCATCTTCATTAGAATTAACATCATATTTCCAACTACTTGGTACAAATGTGGTAGCCAAAGCATATTTAAAGAATGTTCTAACAGAATCCGATGATTCTAACATAGTTTGTGTTTTAACAAATCTAATACCTGCACCATCATTAGAAGTTTTTACATCTTTTGAATCTAAATAGTCAACCTTATCGTTCTTAATACTCATGGCTTCGCCATCATAATAACATTTACGTATAGTGCCATCATTATTAGAAGCGAATACCGAACCCACATTAGCATTAATCTTACCAGCATAATAAGATGTCTCGATAACACCTTGGTTATCAACTACAAAACCTGAAATAATATTAGCATTTCTTAAGAAAACTAAATCGCTTGAACTATTGATAATACTCATAGTTGAATAACAATCTTTTATAAATCCATCTGCAAAGTTGTTATTAACAAATCCACTTAATTGATTATTACCGCCAGAAGCAAAATTAACACTATTTGCTACTATAAGTATAGTACTACCGCTTTGTACGATATTACCATGGTTGTTATATACGAATGCTGAAACTGAATCACTAAATGTTACAGAAGTTGTATTAATAATGTTGTATGTAATACAGTTAACTATATTGCCATAGTTATTCTCTATTATCGCATATTTATTATTTGAATTAGTGTAATCAAACAATACTTTGATATTAGAGATAAATCCATAGTTAGTAGATAGATTATCTAATTTAACAGTAGGAAGATTATTTCTATTATTAGTAGTAATTAATCCATTAAATGAACCATCAGAATCAATCTTAATAGTCTTTTCGTTAATTACATCGTTATTAAAGATATAGAAGTAATTAGGATTTAATATATAAGTATTAATATTAGATTTAGCAGTATTGAAATATATAGGATTTAGTTTAGAACCAACGCCTACACTACCATATTCATTATTATTACTTTCATTATTGTCATTACCGTTAGTTTCAATCAAATCATAAATCACTTTATTTATATCGATCTCTTCAACTTCACTATTGTTATCATTTTTAAATACAGTAGGCAAATTAGTACTATATTTTGAACCATCTGATTTTGATTTAGTAGCAAATTGCACATCTAATGTTCCACTATCACAAACAAAGTATTTAGATAGTTTCTTATTAAGAACAGGTACTAATTGTGCATAAGGTATTCCACCAGATTGGGTCGTAGTATCGTTGTTTGCGATTACTACAGCACCATTAGATTGCGCACTATTGTTAGTAAAGTTAGAGTAAGGCATAAATTCTAGGACAAAATATACATTACGTGCTTGTGTATTAGCATAAGCAATACCATTAATACCCTTATTATCTTGGTTTTTAACACCCAACTGTACTGTTTTGTCTGTAGTATACAATAGTCTTGCTAAAGTATAACCACCTTCATAATTACTACCATCTCCTTCCATTTTACCAGCGACACCACCTACCAATCTATTCTGATCAGCACTAGGTTTAGCATCTACATACTCTTTTGCACCAGTTTTCATAGCAATAATATTTATATCAGCAAAGTTGATGAATTTAGTTAATATTAATGAATTTTGACTTGAATTTGTTTCGGAAGTACCCATAATTCCACCAATATTATATGATGATGGGTCACTTTCTTTTAATTGTATTTCTCCAACATTATAAATGGCTTCATACTTACCACCCATAGCACGGCCTACAATACCACCTATATATTTATTGGATTTTTTATTGTTATCAATATTAATTGCACCGATATTATATACTTTAAACAAACCACTTGAATCAGAATTGTTAGTTAGTTGTCCTACAACGCCGCCCACAATGATATTAGATAAACTACTTTCATTGACTGTATCACTATTGTAAGTAACCTTAATAGGTAATGCGTTAGAAGAAACTAATTTACTATTTCTATTGCCACCTATAATTGTATTAATACCACTACCAACAATACCACCTATGGTATAAGTATTGGCTTTATCTCCGATGTTTTTAATATTTACTTTCATTGAAGTTGTGGTACTTATTATAGAACGATTGGTTTCTACTACTTTATTATTATCTTTAGTAGTTTCTTCGTTATATACATATTCATTAACATTAATATCTTGTAGGTTACTGTTAATTGCACGTCCAACTGCGCCACCTATATTAGCACTATAATTTTCACTAACAGTTGTAGAACCAAATTCAATATTACCACCAACATATACAGTAGATAATTGGCTATTATTCATATTACCAATCATACCGCCATAATTAATACTTGCAGAAGTATTGGCAGATGCATTGCTATAAACAACAATAATATTGTTAATATCTTGTTTATTTAATTGTTCAACATTAATATTTTCAATTGTAGAACCAGAAGTACTACCAAACAATGAACCAATATTAATTTCTGTATTTATTGTATCACTAACAACAATCTTTTTATTATTGCCAGTATTAGCCACAATGTTTATTCCATTACCAGTAGTACGTATAGACTCACCTACAAATCCACCAATATTAAGTTTGGCAATATTAGAAGATATTGAACCTGTAGTCTTATTATTAAGAATAATATTACCAGCAAGATCAGTGGTATCCAAAACAACATTGTTAATAGATGTATCAACACTTCTTCCGAATGCTAATCCCATACTCATCAAATTAATTTTATGAGATATTGTATTATCACCTTTATTAATAATCTTTATTGTAGAATTGTTAAACGAACATGTATCTACAATATTAGCAATAAATCCATAATAATCTACAGTATCTATTTCAAGATCTTCTTCTATAGTTATCTCAAAATCAATATTACTAAATGAAGCATTCTTTAATGATTTAAATATACTACTATCAAAAGTATTTACTTTGAATTTAAGAGTACTATTCTTATTATCTTTTTGAATACCAATCATAGTACCTTCAAATGGTTTAACTAATTGGCTAGATATATTGATAGTATTATTATTTGCACCATCTATTAAGAAGAATTGGTTACGAGTTGAAGTTTGTTTAATTATTTTTTCATCATACTCACCATCTGTAGTTATAGTTACAAAGTTAGAGAATATACCAATAATGTATTCTGGGAAATCTTCATTTATACGCCAAATCTTACTACCAGAAGCAGGATCTACTTTGTCTAAAGTTAAAGTATCCCAAATATACATATTAAATAATGATTTATTAGAATTTTTACCTAGTATTGTAGATAATTTTAATTGATCACCTACATATGTACTAGCATTCCTTAACTTTGCATCATAATATGGCGTGTAATTATCAACAGTTGTTTCTAGAGTCTGTCCATCAAAACTTGGAGTATAGTAGTGATTAGAATCATTAGTATCATCATAATTTACAATTGCTTTCTTATCATGTGAATCATAACCGACATAATAAATATTGTTCTTTAATATATTAGCATCATTGAATGTAGTAGAAATAACTGTACTAAAGTTAAATTTAACATTAGAAGGTTTATTGTAGTCTTTAAAAGCAGACTCTGATAATCCAATTAATTGTGTCCTACGTCCAAGAGTTACTGCACCCTTTCCTTCAAATTTAACACCATTATCATCATATTCACCTGATACATAGTTAGTGCCATCTTGTTGTTTGTTTACATAGCCAATCAATGAACCTGCGTAAGCCTTAATGGTATCAGAAGATGAATATGTAATATCCATATCAGTAGCACCAGTTTTTAAAGTATTACCTATTTCTGGGAAAGTTACTTTAAATGACTGATCTGATAGTTTACCACTTAATGATTGCCACAAGTTATTGCTTACTATGCTCTTAACATCACTTGTCCATTGGTTAAGTGCAAAAGCATAGTCTAATTGTAAAAGTCCATCTTGAGTGTATAGGTTATCATTAGTGATTCCTTTATTATATAAACCTATTAAACCACCAATATAACTAGAAGCATAAACACTTGCTGTAGTATACACATGACCGAAGAAGTTAGCCCCTGCAGATACACCTACTATGCCACCTGCAGATTTTGCTCTAGCATTAATTACATTAACTCTAGAATAACTATCAACGATTATACTACCTACAAAAGTACCTGAATTGATTTCATAGTAAGTTAATTTATCGCCAGTCAATATTGGCATTACACCACTATATCCAGCAATACCACCAATACCAGTAGCAATTGTATCGCCGAATAAATTATCTTTTTCGCCCGTAGCCTTTTTACCAGTATTAAAGTTGCTATCAACTTCTTTTTGAATCTCGGAAATATATTCAACATACACTTGTTCAAGCATACCATAGTTTTCACCAACTATACCACCTGCATAGTTGTATCCCCTAATTTCTTGAACAAATGCTGGGTCAGATACTTCGCCATCGCCCAATATTTCGCCAATTAAATATTTACTACTCTTTATATGGGTATTTTCATCTACCAAGCCAAATAATCCACCCGCATGATCAGCAGCGATATATCCACCATTTTGAACTGTTAAACGATATATCTTACTTTCACTTGGTTTTGTTTGGCTCTTCCTAATATTTTCAGTCGCTGAATTATTATCATCTATGACTCTATAAGTAGTATCAGTATTTGATAATAAAGTACTAGGCATATTAGAACGGTTGTTACCATTAATAATACCTGCGATAGAACCAGCATAAGACATTTTTCTTAAATTAGCCACTGTATTAGTTTTATCTAGAGCATAAGAATTATAGTAAATATAGTTATTATCACCATTTTTAAGAATAGCATCTGTATCCAATGTGGTTACATCAGTTACATTACCTGTAGAACTACTAAATGTAGCAACAACACTTACATTATCAGTAGTAATATCAACTATATTGTTGGAGTTATCTGTATTTATAATTAAACCAGCAAGTCCACCAACAATATTTTGTCCTCTGACATAAACACCACTTTCTCCACTTAATTTAATGTTAATTAAAGCAGTGTCATATATAGAACCAGCCAAAGTACCAACTTTTACTGCTTGTGCAGAGTCAACACCAGTTATTTCTATATTAATATTCATAATTGATGTTTTTACAGTTGTATTAGTTGCACTATTTTTAGTTAATTCATTCTTTTGGTCTGAAGTTAAACCAATTTGGTTAAACAATCCATAGTTTTCATGAATTGTAGATTGATTTTGGTCAACCAATCTTAATCCAGATATAGTCATACCATTACCATCTAATCTTCCTGCAAATACTATATCATTAATATGTTTACCATCAACAACAAGGTTGTTAAGAATAATTTGACTGAAATCCAAATTGTTAATAATTCTTACATAGTGTGGCATATTAGCAGACACTGAAGAACTTTGACTATTGGATTCACTTGTAATACCGAATACATAAGCACTAGTATTATTACCCAAGTTAACTCTTCTAGAATTGTTAATTATAAATGTAACAAACTCTGTAGCATTATTAACAAGCAATGGGTTAATATCAGAACCATAGTACTCGTTGTTATCATATTCATAATCATATCTAGCCTGATTAGTATCAGCATCAACTACTGTGTCAACCAATACTCTATGTGAGAAAGTATCTACAGATGAAGCAGAAACTAGTCTTGGTCCATAGTTAAAGTTGTCATTATCTATTAACCATACATTATTAACATCTTGTCCTGCAGCAAAATTAAATCCGTTAAATGAGCCAGTGTCTCTAAATGGATTGTTATTATTAGCAGATTCGGCAGTAGATGCCTTACCAGATAGTCCTATTGCAGGTTCAAGTTCATTAGCAACTTCACCTTCATATACCAAGTAGAAACATGATAGATATGTGCCATTGTTGTTGTATTCACTGTCATCATCAATACCTGTAAATGCACCGTGAGCCCAACTATTATTAGAATTTTTAGCAGTAGAATATGCATTAGTGATACTACCATCATTATTATATACGAATCCACCACTACCACCGCTATTGGTTGTAATATAGATGTTAGAGTATGCATTACTGATTTTTCCGCTATTTTGATATACAAATCCACCAATAAAGCCTTTACCTTCTAACGATACTTCTTGTGAAGCCCTATAATTTTCAACTCTAATACCTTCTACCATACTATTAAATATGTTACCAGATTCGGAGTTGTCTACTACAAAGCCCGCAGTATTAGTACCTTCAAATATTACGCCAGTGTTAATTACACCAACACCTAATGCATAGCAGTTAGCCACGATACCATTATTGGTATTAACGAATGCACTAATATTCTTACCACCTATTAATGTAAATGGATAAGTGGTTAAAGTAGTATATTTTTCTTTTACATTACTATGACGTTCTTCACTAGTACCAATATCGTCATAATTAACAGCGTTTAGTCCTACATATGAGTTAGAGATAGTACCATTATTAATACCTACCAATCCACCAACTCTAGCATCTACTAAACTACCATCTATATAACCTGTTGTGCTTGCAATTAATAAGTTATTACCATCAATACGACTAGAACCATTAGTCGAAACACTCTTGGTACTAATTATTTTAGCATTAGTAATTGAACCATTATTTTCACCAGCAAGTATACCAAAGGTAAATGATGTTACACCCATTAAATCAATATCTGGTGTAGATGCTTCTGGATCTTGACGCAACATTGCTCTTGCTTGTGAAGATTTAATCAACATATCAGATATGTCAATTGTAATATTTTTTATAACTGTATTTTCCGATACTGTTTCAAACAAACCAATATTAGTTACATTGCCTGCTTTATACTTATCGGTATTAAAGCCCTTAATAGTAATGTAATGTCCATTACCATCTAACGAACTAAAGTTAGCACTGAATGGGTAGTAATTATCAAGAACAATATCATTAACCAAGATATAGTGTCCTTCGGTTACCGCACCTATTTCATTGTTAGTTCCATCAGTATTTAATCCACCCAAAGCCATAAATTCTTCTACAGTTTCTATTGGATTAGGGTGATCATAAGTAGAGTTATCTTTAATAACTAATACAAAATCAAATGTTAACTCATAAATGTCATATCCATAATTTATATTTGTATATAAACTAGGAACACCTTTGTTATCGTAATAATACTTTAATCTATAACTGATTACATCAGTATTACTTACTTTTTTAGTTTTTATTGCAAAATAATGGGTATTATTAAAGTCTGACATTGTCAAACTAGCAAACTGGAAGTTGGTATAAGTTGTGTTTCTAAACATAGACTCATACTCGTTATTGCTATTTAATCTCCACCAGTTGTTAATATAATCCCCACTACCATATGGTATAGTAATACCACTTGCTTCGTTTTCAAATGCACCTATCAAAGTATTAGCATAGGTGTTTTTACTGTCTTTTACAGTATCCAATATAACTTTTAATGGGTGAGTTGTACCGCTTAATGCTTCGTACTCATATCTACCATCAATATAAGTTGTACCTTCAACTCTTATGCCAGTAATTAAATATTCAACAATATATAATTTTATCGAACTTGTAACATTCTCTAATATATTATTTATTGTTTTTGATGCTGTTGCATTTACAATTACTGTATCACCTGCAGTAGCACCTACATTAATATTTAAGTACCATTTGCCAGTAGTTACATCTTTATAAACTTCAACATTTTTAGCATCATTATTTGCTGTGCTAGCAGATAATACAATGTCACCTTCAAAGTTAACTGCATTTACTTCAAGTTCGACTGTACTACCCTTTGCAACAATACCTTCACTCTTACCATCAACTGTTATCGATACACTTGGTAGTGGTTGAGCCTTTAGAGTAATAATATCGCTTCTTATCTCTGTTTCTTCCTTACGGCCAGTAACAGGGTTTGTATATGTCTTATATGAAGTAGCCCTAAATGTAATTGGTTGATTTTCTTGAACATTGCTATTCAAAGTAACCAATACATAATACCAGTTATTATAGTAAATTTGTGAACCATCAATAATCATACTTTGGTTCTTTAATTTAAGTCCTTTAAATCCTGGTAAATATTCTGGTTGTTCAATTATTGTTTGATAACCAGTAATATAGTTAGTTTCATTACCTGAAACCACTGCCAACTGTTGAGCAAATGCAACCATTGGCCCCATATCATCATCTACTGTTAGAGTAATATAGTCTGCATTACTAAAGTTAGGAGTAAGTTCAAGTTTAAGTAATCCAGATCTAGCAGGAACAATATATTCAGATTTTTCTTCTTGTGGATAAAAACCACCTTCCATTGTTTCTGCACTAGCATAGTATGACATTTTAACTTCATTTACATTACGTGGGATAATCTTTATATCAAATGTAGATAGAAGATCTGTATTACTATATGGATAAAATTCAATACGATAATTAACATCGTTAAGGTTGTAAGTAACCCCACCTGTACGATTACGATATTTTTCAGCGTTAAATGAAATTCTAATCTTTTGAATTAATTTAACTTTCAATACATTATCAGTTTCTTCTATTTTCTCTTCAAGTAATTCTATATTAAGTAAACTATTATTAGTACCAGTACCGGTCATATCAAGAGTAAATGAACCATTAGATCTGTTAGTAATAGTATCAATAACTCTAGCATATACCACTTCGTCTACTTCGTAAGACTCTCCTATTTTTGTAAAACTACTTGTTATTGTAGTAATAGTTAAATCCAAAGTAGATACTGGGTCTAGATTAGCAAATGCTTTATCTATAGTAATACTTTCAGCACGTGGAATAATGTTAAATTTATAGAATTTCTTTAATTTTTCTAGAACTATACAATTATTAATTTTCTTACCACTAGAAGCAGTTTCGGTAAGTGTTGTACCGAATCCAGCATCTTCACTCTTTATAAATGGTGTGATAGAGAATTCGAATATACCATTATAGTTGCCTCTAAAGTTAAATTCGCCAAAACTGTTATATAGGTAAGTTACACCTTTTTCAAGTTGAACATTATTAACTAAAGCCTGACCTTCGCCTTCGTCTGATACTTCTAATATAAAACCAACAGAAGTATTCTTAACATAAGTATTGTTAAAATCAATTAAATCTGCACTATCTTCATTAATTGTGTCAGTCCAATACTGATATGTAGTGTCAATAATATGAGATATTGCACTTTCATCAGATGGCTTTTCGTTATAACTAATTACTTTATTCTCATTAACTGATAAGTTTTTGGATTGATATAAGTTAAAGTCACTTATACCCGACACAACCAAGATATTAATACTCTTGGTAATAGATGAATCAAGTTTGCTAGAAACTTTTAATACTGTAGTACCAGTACCCACTGTTCTAATAGTATTAGAGTTAACAATCTCCAACACACTACGATTAGAACTTGTTATATTGATACCTTTATCATATATTGCAGATAAACCATATTTAGAAATATCAGCAATATCCAAATCAAAACTAATAGGAACTAATGGATAGATATAAGAGTCAATAGTAGTTAAACCAGCATCGTCAACTGACATATTATACAAATCACTATCGGTATATGAAGTAACTAATCTGTATTTATTTAAGTTGCCATATACTCTATTAGTATTGGTTGTTAATTCATTGTAGAATAGTACTAAATTTTCGCCATCTTTAACGAATGACAAGTTATTAAATGCTAATGCCTTATATTTTTCATCAAGAATATTAATTGTAATATTGGTTGGCAAAATCTTAAATAACAATTTAGTATGACTATCAACATCAAATAGTACAGGTAAATTATTATTAATACCTTCACAAATAATCCAAGGTTGAGTGTAGTCTTGTTTAGTAGAACCATCTTCATTTTTAGTTGTATCATCAGTAGCAATATCTACTTTAAATGTTCTATTTTCACGATTATAGATACTTTGGTCTTTTAATGAAGCATAATTATATTGTAAATCACTAGATGTATAAACTGTTTTGTCTTCTACTTCTTGTTGTGTACCATCAACTATAGTTGTAATTATTTTTATAGTAACTTTTCCTTCGCTTACAATATCAAATAATTTATAACTATTACCATTATTAACATTTTGGTCTATTATTGTGCCATAATTGTTAATTTGAGTATAAACATTTTCTAATTCAACGTTTTTACCATAAGTAGTATTAATTGAATTAGTAGTTTTTACTGTATATATTTTTGTTTTGTCAGTATTTCCGCCACCTTCACTAGGTGTATTACCTTCACCTGTGTTTCCGTCATCATTGTATACTTCTTTTTCTGTTAAAGTAGTTAAAGTCATAGTATCGTTGCCGATTATATGGCTAAAGTTGTCTACTACAGAGAAAGTAACTATAGTTTTTAAATATTTCTCATCTGGATTTTCTTCATCAACATATTCTTCAAATACATATTCAATTTCTACTTTAATAACTTCACAACCATTTTCTTTAATAAAGTTGTTAAGGTTAATTTGAGTATCTGTTCCTGTATTTTCAATCCTTCTAGTAAAGTCACCATTCATAACGGTGTCACCTACTGTATTGGTTAAAAGTGTACCAATTACGTAGTAAGTTACTTTACCTTCATGATATCTTGAATAATCAGGGTTATTATCACTAGAGATATTCTTAAATCCAATAGAGTCTTGTGGAACATAATTAATCAAGGAGTAAGTAGGAACTGAATATCTAGCAATATTACCATACACATAAGAGTCTTTAATATTAAGTGCTTTAATACTTGTGCTTGGTGTGTTGTTAGAATTGTATGAAGTAATGTCTCCTGATTTATTTTTAAGTACATTACCTACTAATCCACCTACATATACATCATTAGAAAGTTGAGTATATCCTGCATTAATATCTGCATTAAAGTATGAATTACGAATATTAGATGATGATGTAAAAGTAGATATTTGGTTAATGAAAGAGTAAACAGCATTATTTACGCCAAGTTGTTTTTCAAATCCGTTAGAATCAACTCCATTAACTTTTGAATTAATTTCTTCATTAATACCACGAGAATCTAAAGTACCAATTAAACCACCTATAGATTTAACGGCTTCGTTGCTTTCAAACAATAGCATATTACCATAATAAGTAGAGTTATCAATACTTTGTCCATTGAAATATGCTCTTACGTAACTATATGCAATATTAACATCAATACCATAACCGACCATACCACCTACATTAGTAGCACCTACTATAGTAGCAGTATCTATACCAGTCTGTCCTTGATTAGCAAATTCAACCAAAGTTGACATAATGTGAGATGCATTAGCAAAACCAAACACACCACCAATATTTTTATAGCCATACAATTTAACTGGTAACACTTCTATATTATCAGCAAGAGTACTATCAGAATAACCAACTACACCACCGATATTAGCAGGTAATGCATTATTGTCATTTGTAATACTTGTAATATTGGCTACAACATTAAGATTGTACAAAGATTTAAACATTTCTGAAGCATACTGCATTGCAGTTATTCCAGTACCTAATTCCCTAGTGTCAGGAACTGGATCACTATTAGACAATGTTAAGTTGTAATTATCTTTTGAACCAAGAATACCTTTTATATATACTACATTACCATTTCCATCAAATGAACGTGTAGGATATTTATACTCTGTATATGTACGGAATGTACCGCTTACACCACCTAAATTAATATTAGGAAGTTCTTGTGTATTTTCTAATAGAGAATCGAGTTTAGATGTCCCTTTAAATACAATAGCGACATTAGAATTATAACTGTTATTGGTAAAATCTGAATTACTATCTTTTCCAGTGATAATACCAGTTATTTTTGATTTACTATCATATGAATTACTTTCGCCATCAGCAACTTGAATAATATCTTCATCAATTGATAATACAGAAACTGTTTTACCAGTTAAGCCACCAACGTTAACATTGCTAATATCAGAAACAACATTAATTGAACCAGTAACAAAATTATTGTTAATTTTACCCTTATTAATACCGGCTATTGAACCTATACTAATCATGTCATTAAAGTTGTTACTTGAAGTTAAAACAAAATCATACTGAATATCATTTAATATTAAGTTTTCAATTTCTGCAGTTTCGGTTAATTGGCTAAATAATCCATAACCATATTCTGGATTTTTGTATTGGCTAGTTAAATTATCACAGTTAACATTCTCTTCAATAGTTAAATTTTGAATAGAATGTTGTTGACTATAATATATACCACCAATATTGTAAGTAAATTCACCATTAATACCACCAGCAAATGTGCCAAATGGTCTTATCTTTTCTCCCGCCATAGTAAATGATTGAGTTAACATATAATAATATTTATTGTTACCACTTGCTATGTCTTCTGCTATACCCAAGAATCCTTGTGGGTCGCTTATTTCAAATGGATACTCTTTAGAACCATCTGCTACACGTATAGAAATTTCTAGGTATTTAGATGGAGAATCTTTATTTGTGCTTCTATCGTAATAGTAACTATCTTCTGCACTAATACGTATATATGTACGTCCAGCACGTAAACTTGGTGCAATAACAATTTGATTACCGATAATACGATTATCACTGTCTACACCTTTAATTATTCTTGCTACACCATCATCTTCGATTTCTGCAATCAAAGTTTTGTTGTATGCATCTTGTGGTAAAACATTAAATGTGATAGTTTTACCAACATTATTTTCATTAATCAATCTAGTATCAAAATACAATCCGCTTTCGCCTACACTAGGTATAATCTTTTCTACGGCTTGTGCTTTTTTAATAGTCAATTGTGTTTTTGTAGTAACAATTGGCTTTGAATATTGTTTTAATTGAGCATAAATATCTATCACAATGTTTCTAGAGAAAATAGCATCAATTATTGTCTTTGAATCTATTGCTGTATCTGTCAAACTAGAATATCTATTGGCTTTTTCTTCAATAGTAGTTAATCTACCACCAGTAGCATATTTATAGATTGCTTGTACAGTAAAGTTATTTCTGATATTTGGGTCGGCAATTAATGTAAGTATATCACCTACAGTAATGTCACAATCGTCAATTTCCTGTCCATTAGCATCAACGCCTCTTAAGGAGTACAATACTTTCTTGTCATCAAAACTATATGTGATATCTACATTTTCGTTAAGAGTTGCTGTAACTGGATAAGTAATAACACTATAATTAACTTTACTTGCTTCTTCTTTTAAAGAACCTAAAGAGTTAGAAACATATACTGTTCTATTTTCAGGAGTTAAAGAAATACTTGTTATAGGTTCGATAATTACTAAATAGAACACTTTAGTAAATTCAACAGCATCGCCATTATTGTTATAGCCAGAAATTTTAATTTCTACTGGTATACCATTATCACTAGGAGTTTTTACCTTTTTAGTTACGATATATGGCATATCACTACCTTGGTCATATTCAACATTGAAATATTCCCTATTCTGGTTAATTATAATATTGGAATTATAGTTAACTTTAGAGATATGTGGATTACCTTCAGCATCGTTAAGTACAACATAGTTGTATACATTAATACCTACACGACTATCAATAGCCAAAGTTAATTTCTCGAATGTGGTATATCTAATAATGTCTTTTATACCATCTTCTTCAGTAGGTTGATAATTTTCATCATAGAATTCAAATTGTTCGGTATATCCGATATAGTAATTATGTTTTTCTACGAAGTAAATATCCGAACTTACTTCTTTTTCATTATTAATTTCGATATGTACCTTATCAGCAGTTTCTGGTCCATATGTGATAGGTACAAATATATCAATAGTAACCCTTTTTACAATATCGTTAGTTGTAGAAATTTCAAGAACTACACGTGCTTGTTCGGCTTGCAAATTAGGTTCAAGGACTAATCTGTTATTACGTCCTATTATTTTACCTTCTTTATATACGATACTGAAATATTTATTATTCATAGCGTCCATAGTAGAAGGTTGTTCGTTAACACTTAATACTTTTATGCTACTAATCAATTCTTTTAAATCAGCAGGTTGATTATCAATAGTAGCAAGGACTATTTCTGTATCATCGGTAGTTTGACCTGCATCGTCATATAGTGCTTGACGATTAGATGATTCAACATTGTTGGTTAATGCAGTATCGTTATTTTTATTAATTGCTTTACCTGTAACTGCATTAATCTTAATCTCTGAATTAGTAGAAGGAATACGAATGTCGGTAACACCCAATTTCATTTCCATTGCTATAGATTTAGAAATACTATATGTTACATAATTTTCAGAAGAAACACCTGATGGTGCTAAATTATAATAATATGTAAGATTGATTGTTGGTGGATATTCTTGTGCAAGAATATCTGTAATAAGTTCATCAGTATAAGAATGTTTAATAAATATCTTTGTACCAGAATCTAATACTGATCCATCATATACTGGAGTACCATTAGCCAAAGTTAAAGTTAATCCACTATTACCATCTACAGAAGGCGCATTAGATATAGACAAACTAACTTTATAGTTATTGTCTGGGTTTGGGGCTAAACTAATAGATAATGGAGTACCCAAAGAATTATTGCCATATGCGTTATAAACAACAAGTTTATATCCTTCGGTAAATACGTTGTTACCATTGCTATCATAAGCGTTAAGTTCGGTAGCAAAATCTTTAACTATGATTCTTACTTTGATAGTCATAGTAAACATACCTTCGTAGCCTACTCTATCAACATAAAGTTCAAAAATTTCAGTACCTGTCTTTATTTGAGTAATATCATATTTTTTGTATGGATATTCTTGCTTGATACCGCTATAACTATAACGGTCTTGGTCTTCAACCTTACTGGTTGCTTCAAAGATAGATTTACTATCTGTTTCTTTATTGTCTTTGTTGCTTGTAATAGAATATTTTTGGTCTATGGTATAATCACTAGACAACTTTACTGTAAGTTCACGTGAATATACATATGGATTGGTAGGAATATTATGTCCAAGAATAATATCATAATATCCTAGATTATTTTTTGTAAGTGCAAAAGTACCATCTTCTGCAGTAGTCTCTAATACAAATTCGGATTCATCTACTATTTCTAATACCGGTACAGTTATTGTTTGAGTCCTAATACTAGAGTCATATTTAGATACGCCATAAACATTGATATATTTTTCTCCATTGTTCATAGGATAACTATCAACTTTTCTTGATGTCAAAATGTTATCATTGATTCTAGCATATACAGTTTCGGTAATCCCTGTACCATCACTTACACTAGACGAATCTGAACTATCGGCAATATAATATGTCATTTCTTTTTGGTTGGTATCTTCAGGCAAATATGTCATATATTTGCTTAAATCTACAAACCCACCATATTTAACTGCAATTGGAGATGAAGTAAATGAAGCACCTTTAACTGGTACATAAACCACGATGTTAATATCTTCGGTCTTATTACCTTCATTGGTAGTTATGGTTAACTTACCTCTACCAGCCTTGATGGCGGATACCTTATATGTAGCACCATCTTTTGATGATGTAGTACCCGAAACAAGTTTGACATTAACTATATCGTCTACACCATTAAATGCATACTGGGTAATTGTAATACCTCCACTTATGGATTTACTTGTTCCAGCGACTTTAACATTAATAGTTGTAGAAGAAGGATAATCAGTATTCTCTTCATCGTTATTAAGATAAAGGACTATATCTTGTGTAGATACAGACAAAGCAAAATTCTTGTATGGGTCACCACAACCATACAACATTAATACTGAACTTAAGATAATTAATAAAAATGTGCCTAACTTTTTAACCATGGTATATCTCCAACTCATTAGTAGTTATGCTGTCTTAATCATACTTGTAAGTTGTAATCAAATAACAACTTATTAATCCAATCTAAACTAAAGCAATAAAGTGTCTATAGTAGTATGATTTGTAGGTGTATAAAGCAAACCAAAACTAATAGATTGTATTATTTAGTATAATCAAAATGCGCGGGAATATTTAATATATTATATATATAAATATTATCTTCCCTAAACACAATTATATTGACTTTTAAAAAATATGTCAAACAACTTATTGTGCTATATTAAAAATAACAAAAAAAGTGGGGCAATTATTTACCCTACTTTATTTCTTAATTTGAGATATTTTTGTTTGGTTGCTTCTCCACCGCGTATATTTCTTTGGTCAAAATTAAAATCCAATATTTCTTTCACTTGGCGATACAATCCCATATTAATCGCTTTGAGTTTTTTCGAAACATCTATATGAACTGTACTTTTACTTAATTCAAAATGAATAGCAGTCTTTCGTATAGTAGATCTCGTGTTAATGATATAATTAGCAAGATTCTCGGGTCTAGATAATATTGACATACACTTCTCCTATTTTTTATATGTGTATGACAACATTTGACAAAATATTACAAAGTTAAACAATAAAAAACACAAATATATTTTTATTAAAAACAATTAATCATAAAAAATGTTGTTTAACAAAAAAAAGCCAACCAACTAATGGCTGACTATTTTTATTAATTAAATTATTTATTATCCTGATTGGCTTCGATAACTTTAACGATATCTTCAACAGTCTTAAGTTTAATCGCTTCTTCATCTGGAATAGTAACATGAAATTCAGTTTCCAAAGTCATAAGCAATTCTACCAAATCTAAAGAGTCTGCACCTAAATCTTCAAGAATTCTTGATTTAAGTTGAATTCTCTCTTCTTTAATACCCAATTGACTGGATAGTAAACTCTTAATCTTATCTAGTATCATGGCATTCCTCCAAATATATTGCTAACCTAATTATAGAAAATAAATTTATTAATGTAAAGCAATTAAAAAACATTTTTTATAATCAGCATTTATTGTTAGAATTAACCATACTTTTACAATTATTCATTATTTTGTTTCTAGATTAAGATAAGTTGCCGGGTTAACTTTTACATTATTTTCAGTCACTTCAAAATGTAAATGATTACCTAAATTAAGTTCGTTAGTACCAGAGTTACTTACTTTACCAATAACACTACCACGACTAATTTTGTCACCCTTTTTCACATTAACATTTTCATCAAGACTAGAGTAATATGTTTTTAAGTTGTTATTATGTTCCAATACTACAACAGTACCATTAAGATGATTAGAATATACATCAGCAACCACACCGTCCAAGCAAGCGAATACTTCACTATTTTCAGCAGCAGTTAAACATACACCTTTATGTGCTTCCCATTGTTTTAAAGTACTATTCCATACAAGTCCTTTGTCGTTATAATTCTTGGCAACAGTAAAACTTAATAGTGGACTATAAAAACTTACCGGTTCAGCATTAACTGGATTATTGTCATCAACCTTTGACTTATTGGCAGAAACAACCACTATTGTGCTAATAACAACCATCATTAAAGCCAAGCCTATTATATAGCCATACTTCCTTAAAAATGTTAAAAATGCTTCCTTCCCACTTTTTTCTTTCATTTTAAATCCTCCATTTATTATTGTTAAATAATATCCATATTGTAGCATTGTATACATAATTTAATTAAAAACTTTGCAAAATTAATGGGTATCCTACTAATATGTAATTGTCATACTCGGCTATTTGAATATTGTATCTATCATATGTTGTGCCTGTATTAAGTCTACTTGAATATCCTGTATACACCACACAAGTGTCCAATTTTTCCACGCTATATCTACTTACGTGCAGACTATTAATAATATCTTTTGCCTTACCATTATCTATCTTTAATGTGATGCCATATATAGTATCAATTAACGGATAATAGTTATTAAAATCATTTTTACTAAAAGTTAATATTGCACTAGAACCATTATACACAACATCTTTATATATAGTACCTGCGGACTTTGGACACGACACATAACACTCATCAAACGTTTTTATATAATCACATAGTCCATGTTTTTGTGTAATACCCAAAACAACAATCAATGAAATAAAAAAAATAAAACCAAGTAATCTTTTCATATAGTCTCCTACATAATGATTAACTTGGTTTTTATTAATTATACATTTTACTTGTTGGTTTATATAAATATTGTCGATTAAAATCTGTTAAGCAACCCTACATCTCTAATAAAGGTGGCAAAACAATTAATTGAATATGTTTCTGGTATACTATTAATTGCTTGAAGTAGATTCTTTTCATTAAGGAATTTATTAAGAATAACGCACCTATCATAATACAATTCTTTAAAAGTTTTGATATGTTTACTAGTCATATCAAAATATGTTAAAAATGCACTATTAAACACTGACTTTACTTTATTAAAATTATCAATATGAGATTCAATATCTTCATCGCAAATAAAAGATTGAGATATTTTGGTTAATGAAAAGTCATTATTATTCATATATATTTTAATGCGTTTTTCACAATCAAAACCTATATTAGGTTTAAGCACATTGGCAGATAATAACACGCTCATCATCTTATACCCCACTACACTAGCAATAATTAATGCTTCGCCCATATTAATATTTTTATATTTAGATTGATCTACAATATTGTTGGCCAATTTAAAAACAAAACTCGATGTTATATCGTCCAATGTAATAAGTTCTTTTAATTGCAAACACATATTCACTATAATGTGTTTACCTAAATTATTTTTAATAATTAAACTAGGTAACATAGTTAGATTCTGCAAACATTTTTCAATTTCTATCATTTTCTCACTATCTATTTGAGAATAAAAGATTGCTTTATTAAACACTTGTTCAAGCAAATAGAATCCTAATGATGCAATAATCCCATAACATTTTGCCATAGTTCGATATGAACAACCAGACATAATACCATCATCAATTACTAAATAATCTTGATGATACATAAATAATGGTAAATACGGCTGTGTAATTATATTAATAATAGTTGTATTATAATCAGTTACAACTTCCATAATACTTGTATTACTTCCTAGTACTATTATTGCACCCACATCGTCACTATATTGTTCGTTAATAAGCCCTGATATAATATCTTTACATTTTACATTAATGGGCATACTGACAATCTCACATTTTCTACTTTTACTTTTTAATTTTTGCACTATATCATAATATTTTTCTTCATTCTCGTCATCAATAACAATCAATGTCTTAAATAAAGAATATTGTTTTTCTATCTGTTTTAGTATTTTATTTACAGCATTACCTAATAATATTTCCATACTCATCTCCACGTGTATAATTGTAGAACAAATAATAATTTTTGTCTAAAACACTTTGATTAGAAAAAAAGATAATAAACAAAAATAATGTAGTATTATGCAGAATAACATCAAAAAAATTGATTAATAAAATACCATAATTGAAACATAATAATAAAAAATAATTAGGTTATTATTATGACAAAAGAAAACGCATTAGGAATACAAAAAATCAATATAAAAGTTTTAATAGTAAAAATTATATGTTTTACTATCATAATTGAGTCTATATTTATGGTTTTAGCCCTAAAACATAAACAATGTACACCCTACAACACACTAGACTATCAACAAAATTTAAGTCAACAACTTCAACAAGTCGAACATTATATAGATACACAACAATATAAACTCGCAATGGATTTATATCTAAAACTTAATTTAGATAATAACAGTAATTATAGTTTTAACATCAATAAATACCATAGGCTAATTGCCGAATTTAAAAAAGTATTAATTAGTGATGTGGAGTATTACACTTCAATTAACGACAACGAAAAAGCATTAAATATATTAAATAATTATCAAAAATACTATATATGTGATAACGAAATTACAGAATTAAAAGAAACAATAGAAAATCATATCAATACTAAAAATCTTGTAGAATATACTGGCGAAATCGAGCATTTATTTACACATTGCTTATTGGCCTTCCCCGAACTAGCACTTAATCCAAAAAACAACATGAGTAAAGACTTTGATAGAGATTGTTTAACCCCTAGTGAATTTAAAAAAATACTGTTGTCACTATACAACAATGACTACATACTAATTGATATTAATAGTGCTTTTGAAAATAAAAATGGGGTGACTTACAAGAAAAAATTGTATTTACCTAAAGGTAAAAAGCCATTAATTTTTTCATTTGATGACTGCAATTATGATAGCAAAAAACGTAATAAAGGAATGGTAGACAAAATTATACTTGATAGAAATAATCAACTAGCAACTTATACATCAAAACAAACAATTGCAGATAGAGTAAGTTACGATAATGAATTTATACCAATACTTGAACAGTTTGTAAAAACACACCCAGATTTTAGCCATAAAGGTGCTAAAGGCTTAATTTGTTTAACTGGATATGATGGTATACTCGGCTATCGTACACAAAAAACAAATGCAACTAGTAGATATGAAATAAAGAAAGCAAAAGAAGTTGTAAACGCTCTAAAAAAATCCGGCTGGACGTTTGCGTGTCACTCATACGGCCATTATCATATGAAAAAACTTAATGATATGGAATTTGCGAAAGAAATAAATTACTGGGTTAATGAAGTAGAACCAATTATAGGCAAAACCAACATTTATGTGTATCCTTATGGCGAATGGGAAGTTGTAGACGATAACGGAGAAATAACTTACAAACATCAACTATTATTAGATTCAGGATTCCAATTGTTTTGTGGTGTAGGTGCTGATGGATATTATGGATATATACCTATAGGAACTAAAACAAAACACACTTTACTTATGGACAGAAAACCTATTGATGGACGTACTTTACGAAACTTTAAAGAGCGATATCAACATTTATTTGACTGTGAGCAAGTATATGATAATGTTAATCGCACTATCCCCTATCATCAATAAAAATGAAAAAACACACTATAAAGTGTGTTTTTTCAAATAATTTTTATTCGGCTTTTTTAACAGTTTTTCTAGGTTTTCTGTTTATTTGACTAGAAGTTGCTTCCATTATCTCTTTTTCACGTTTTGCCAATTTAATTAAATTAGCCCTATTCTTTTTATTACCATATGCAAAATCATAAATCAATACTATTATACCTTGTAATAAGTATATAAAGTAATTCATAATACGCCAGAACAACATAGCCCAGAACAATGTTCCATCACTAAACAAACTAGCAAATAATGCAGAGAAAGATATTTCTGCCATACCAGAAGCACCCGGTAATGGTATATATTTTGTAGCCAATTCTACTAAAATGAATTTACTAAATATTTCTAGCAACGCATCTAGTGGAACTTTTGTACTAAATGCCCAATACAACATAAATGGTATAAAGGCTCTAATTACAACTATAGCACCCGAACATAACAAAGATGATACAGTAACCCAAACATTAGTCATATAGAATTTTGTACTCTTTTGATATTCAAGAATTGTACGCATACATTTGTTAAAGGTTAAGTGATAATTTTTTACCAAATGCATCTTTTGACCTAGTTTTAAAAAGAACATTAAACATTTTGGCATAAACTTTTTACTTATAGCAAAAAGTATCAAAACTAACAAAATCAAACAAGAAATAACTAAACTTATAATACTCCATACAATAATAACTGTTTGATTATCTTGACCAAACAAGTCAGAATTAAATATCAAAACAATTATTGAGATAATCGTAAAAGCCACATTATTAAACATTGCTTTAGTCAATGGAATACTTGTAGCAATACCACCATGGACACCACGACTATTCATATAGAAAATTTCAAATGGTTGACCACCTGTAGCAAAAGGTGTAATACAATCATAATATCTAGAAATCGCAGATGCCTTATAACACAAGAATAGTCTAGTTTGTTTGGTTGCCTTGTATAGTAAAATATGTGTACGTAAAGTTTCGATTATCATTATTAATGCAAACAATAATAATGTATAAAATAATATACCAAATCGAGCATTCTGTAGCAAAGCATCAAGTGAAGCGACACCAAAAGTATTCTTTTGATATATAAGAACACAAGCCAATATTATGATATTAACTACCATAAAGATTAAGTTAAACCATTTTGTACCATATTTCTTTTGCTCGGTTACTTTTTCTTTTGCTTCTTCTAAAGTAGATAAAGTATAATCAGTAGGTTTTTCTGCTTCTATAATCTCGGCATCAGTTACCTTTAAATCAACTTTATCTAGCATAAAGACAGTCGAATATTTAATAGGTTGATTACTTTTTAAATGTTTAGATAATAAACCACTTGACTTATCTACTACTTTTTTAGTGCAATTATCACGATTAGCAAAGAAATACACACTCTTGTGCATATTAGATTTAACTTCATTAAGTTGTTCATCAGTATTTTTAAGTGGCATAATATCTCTTTTAATCATAAAAATTGTGTATTGCTACACAAAAAAATAATTTAATATATATAAAATATATATTAATCATAAAGTATATAACTAAATATATCACTCTTACAATCAATAGTCAAACGTTTATTATTTTATTGCATAATTATTCAATAGTTTTTATGTATAAAAATAAATTAAGCATATACAAAATATGAATAATCGCCATAAAGTGACTAAATACGGTGCTTTTTATGAATAAAAATATTTTGTAATTACGATTAAAATACAACATTTTAATATGTGTGTGAGTGAAAAAACAAATAAAAAAGACAGGCTTACTTTAATTGCGCCTATCTTTTAAAATACTATTAATTAGTTTGTTTAAGTAAAGATTGAATACGTTTGTCCCAATATCTAATTTTTTGTACACCACCAACCAAATCATTGGTTAAATTAGATAATACCAAAGATAAACGTGTTGAATCATTATTGATTGAATCATATTCTACATGGAACAAAGTTTTTTCAGAAGATGGTTGAGTCTTAACATTGTATAAGGTTTCCCAAGTAATGCTGTCAATATTTTCATATTCAACAACATTTTTTACAGGGCCCAAGTTAAGAATAACGTGATAACCATAATCTGTAAGTATAGGTTTACTCATAGCACCTACACCTTCTTCATTCTGTAAACGTCTTGATTCGTCTGCGAAAGACTTAACCATTTTATCAGTAACAGAAGTGTCTAGATTAACAACATAAGCAAAATCTTTATTCATGATACCTTCATCATCATTGTATTTATAGATATAGGTATTAAATTCTTTTGCTCTTGCTTCAAATTGTAAATCTTTATCATATTTATTAACATTATTGCAAATATCTTGATAAGCAAGTGCAGCAGAAACAGTCTTTCTTACACCATTTTCTTCATAAGTAACCATGGTATTGTCTAGGCTTTGGATTTCTGCCAATTTTTTATCATAAACAGATTTTTCTATAGAATTGGCTTGATATAATTTTTTAAGTTCTGCAATCTTTGCTGTTTGTTCATCAGAGAACTTAAATAATATATGAGTTACATAAACATATTCATTTCCACTATTTGGGTGATAGTAAACAGATGATGCATCACTACCCATAGCGGTATGATATGCTGCTTCGTCATTAGCATAAAGTTCATAGTCTCTTTTATATTTTTCTTTATAACTATTAACTGCAGCGTCAGCACATATCTCTAAACCATTAGTAATAACTTCTTGATATTTAGAAATATATTTATTTTCTAATAAAACATTATATATACGGTCAATTTCTTTTTCAAATGCTTTTTCGTCAGAATATTTTTTACCCAACTTTTTATTACTGTCTTGTAAATCTTTAATAAAGCGCTTCCATGCTTCAGCACTTATATCAGCATCAGTAATTGTTTGTTTGAATTCGCCCGGATCGGTAGTTTCTAATTCTTCGTTATCATCTTTAACTCTTTCAAGTTTAGTAACAAGTTTAGTAGTACCATCAACGGTTACTTCTTCAATTACTTTTTTAACAGTAGGTTCATATTCATTATAACTTGCACGTAGAGCATCTTCTTTGGTCTCTTCTTCAGTGTCTTCATTAATCTTTCTGTCCCACTCTACTCTAATCTTGTCTTCATATGAAGATAATTGAGAGTTAATGTTATCATAAGTCTGACGTTTAAGAGTGTACTTTTCTTCATTACTTAAATCGCCCAAAGCATCTTTAATCTTTTCTACCAACAAATGTCTTTGTACCATAAGTTCGGCTGTTTTAGTAAGAAGTTCTTCACCAGATAAAGATTGTGAACTATCACTGCTATTGTTTTGAGCCAATTGATAACCATAGTTATTATAGGCTTGCAACAAGTCTTCCATGCTAAAGTCATACTTTTTATCTTTACTATATACGATTTCGGCTATAGTCTGTTGATAATATTTACTAGCGTTAAGTTGTACCAAACTACAACCAGCAAAAACCATTACACATAAAAATAGCGAAAAAATGTAAGTTAAAATCTTTTTCATTTTTGCTCCAATTAATAATTTATTATTAAATAATAGACATTATTAGTCATTATAAAGTCTTAATATTGTAACAAATATAAAAATTTATTGCAACTAACTAAATTATTTATTTATTATTTCGTACAATACTTTTAATAAATTTTTTATATTTTTCATATTTATCAACAAATTAGCATCATTATTTATTGTAATTATTGGTAAATTTTCTAAATTTAATACCATATCATAGTTGCTATTGCTCATAACTTGTGTAATAGCATTAAGCAATGATGGGCTAGAGTTGTTAAATGTAATTGATGTAGATTTAGTACCAATACTTATCTTTCTTATATCTAAACCCGCACACGCATTCTTTATAACAGCGACATACATTAAGTTAACCACTTCACTAGGAACACTTCCAAAATTAAATTCAAGTTTTTCAATATATTTAGATACATCTTCTTCACTAGTAAGTTTGGCTATTTCAGTATATATCTCTATGCGATTGGAAGAATTCTCGACATAATAATTAGGTAAATTAGCATCAAAATAGCAATCAATCTTCACATCATTCAACTGATTAATAGACTGTCCTTTTGATTCTTTTAATGTCTCGTTAAGTAGACTTAAATACATACTATAACCTACACTTTCAATATGCCCGCTTTGTTCGGCACCAAACAAACTACCTGCGCCCCTAATTTCTAAATCGCGCATAGCAATTTTGTAACCATTACCTAGTCCACTATACTCTACTATAGCACCTAAACGTTTATAGGCTTCTTCAGTTAATACTCTATTTTTATCATACATAAATACTGCATAACCCTGCCTATCACTTCTACCTATACGTCCTTTTAACTGATACAATTGTCCTAGTCCCAACATATCGGCATTATTAACAATTAAAGTGTTGGCACGTGGTAAATCAACACCATTTTCTATAAGTGTAGTACTTATTAAGATTTTAGTGTCGCCATTATATAATTTCAATATTGCTTTTTCTAAACTTCTTTCATCCATCTGACCATGTGCAATATCTGTAGCAATATCATCGCCAATTAATGACTTAATATATTTTGCATACTCGTAGATAGTCTCTACACGATTATAAATAATGAGTACTTGTCCATCACGTTCAAGTTCACGATTAATAGCACTAACAACCACGCTATCATTGGCTTCTGTTACGGTAGTTATTACAGGGACTCTACCACATGGCGGTGTACCAATAATACTTACATCTTTTATACCTATCAATGCACTATGTAAGGTACGTGGGATTGGAGTAGCGGACAAAGTAAGTACATCAATATTAGTCTTAAACCTTTTAATTTTTTCTTTATGTTCTACACCAAAACGTTGTTCTTCATCAAGAATTAACAATCCTAAATTTTTAGGTTTAACTTTTTCACTTAAAAGTTTATGTGTACCAATTAAGACATCTACATTACCATCAAGAAATTCTTGAAGTATTGATTCACACTCTTTATTGGTCTTAAATCTATTAAGGACTTCGCACCTTACACCGAAAGATTTAAGTCTAGATTCGAAAGTATTGAAATGTTGCTCTGACAGTATTGTCGTTGGACAAAGAACCATTACTTGATAACCTGCCATAACTGCTTTAAATGTGCCCCTAATAGCGACTTCCGTTTTGCCATACCCGACATCACCGCAAATCAATCTATCCATTACACGAGTGCTTTGCATATCATTTTTCATATCATTAACTGCCTTTTCTTGATCAGCAGTTAGTGAATACGGACAAGCCTTTTCAAACTCCAATTGAATCTCATCATCTTTTGGAAAACATATACCTTGAATTTGACTGCGCTCGGCATATAATCGTTTAAGGTCAAAGGTAAGTTGACGTATACCTTCTCTAACTTTTTGTTTGGTCTTTAAAAATTCGGTACTGCCTAATTTATTAAGACGCGGTTTTTCTCCACCGACATATTTAGAAATAGAATCAATATTTTCTACTGGCAAAAATAATTTATCATTATTACGATATTCAATTTCTATATAATCTTTTTTAGCATTCTTAACATTAAGTTGGGTTATACCAACACACTTACCTATACCATATGTCGAATGTACTACATAGTCTCCAACTTCAGGCATAAATATATCATAATTAGTACTTACTGTTTTATTAGTTTTTACTTTTTGTTTTTGTGTTTTTAATCCAATAAAAATCAATTTATCTTCATCAAAACAACAAGATAGACTACTACTTTTTAAAATAAGATTAATACTATTTTTTTGTACTTGACTAAACGAATTAATTATTTGCGTAGACACATTTTTAGGTAAAAACATATCGCTTAATTTATTAGCCAATTCTTTATTCTCGGCATAAATAATCACAGTATATCCCAACCATATTTGTCTAGCCATATCATTATACAATGTCGACTTATTATAACCATAGTTTAATTGTGGCGTAGTAGGAATAGAAAATACTGCATGTGGCTTAAAAATGTTATTAGCATTATTAATATTCTGGAAGGCTACAAGTCCACACTTAAGTGTACTAAAATCAAATAATTGATTATCATGAAAATAAAAATCTCTATGTTTTTCAGTAACCAATCCTTGTTCAAAATTGTCTTTAAATGTCGACTTATTGTCAGAAAGTGCTTCAGTTATAGCATTAAGTATTAATTTAGGATTATCAAACACAACTAGTTGATTATTTAAATAATCAAGTATGGAATGTGTATAATCATCACAATATACTTTTGCCCAAACTGGCATAACACCCATATCTAACTGTGAATTAATATCTAGCATAATACTATCAAAGTTGTATTCGGCTTCACGATTATCATACTTGGGTCTAGGAATATCAACTGCTTGTTGGGTTAAAAAATTAACACTATAAATATCAACTATATCTAATTCATCTACTAGTTGTTGGGTATCAGGATTATATGATTTAATAAATTCAATTTGGTCATCAAAAAACGATATTTTTATAGGATACTCGCTATTGATGGGATATATCATCAACATATCGCCTTTTATACTAAATTCCAACGACTCATTAACAATATCATCTCTTTTATACCCCATACGTATAAGTTGTCTAGATAAGTGTTGTATATCATACGACTTACCTACTTCTAGACTCATAATTGAATCTTTAATACTATTAACGCAAGGTAACTTGTCCAATAGAACTTTAGGTGAAATTACCACATAATCAACATTACCAGTAATAACATCTTGAAGTGTTTTTAATGTATTAACCTGTGACACAGAAGAAAATTTAGAAACATCAGTTTCTAAATTATTTATAAGTAAATCAACTGACTTGCCTTCGTCACAAAGTGTTTCGTAATAACTTACAGCATCGTCATCGCTTACCGCAACAATAAGTTTGGTTTCGCTAAATTGATCCAATATTAAAATTTTTTCGTGTCGTCCTACACCGAATACACTTACAGGAATATGATTGTCTATATTAGTCAAAAGCCTATATAAATTACTCGATGGGGAAATAAGATTTTTTAACATTAATTAATCCTAATTTTTTCTACATTACCCTTGTTAACTATAAACTGTCCTATTACATCTACTGCCTTATCAAATGCAGGTTCAAGCAGAGTCATATTCTCATCACTAACTCGACTTAATACATAATCGGCTAGTCCCATACGCACGTCTCTACCTATGCCTATTCTTAAACGTGGAAATTCGGTACTACCTAATTCGGTCACTATACTACGCATACCATTATGAGTGCCAGCACTACCATCTTTTCTTAATCTTAATTTACCACAAGGCAAGTCTATATCATCATAAACTACTAGTATCTGACTTAAGTCAAGTTTAAGCATACGAACAAGTTTTGATACACTAACACCACTTGCATTCATAAATGTAGAAGGCTTAAGAATAATTACTTTTTCACCTTCATACATTCCTTCTGCTATTACTCCATCAAACTTGTTTTTATTGAAATTAAATCCATACTTATCTGCAAAACGAGTCACTGCCATAAATCCCATATTATGGTAAGTGCGATCGTATGCTGTTCCTTTATTACCCAAGCCTATAATTGCTATCATTGGTATACCCCTTAAAATTATTTATTTTAGTTTAGTATTTTTCAACATAATTGTTAAGTTATTTTGGGTTTATAATACCCCAATTTATTGGTTTGACGACTACGTGCAATTGCCAAACAATGTTTTGGCACATCATTTGTTATTGTACTACCCGCTGCTATAAAACTATGATTTTCAACATGAAGTGGCGCAACAAGGTTAGAGTTAGAACCAATAAAAACGTCATCTCCAACCACTGTTTTTTGTTTAATTACACCATTATAATTGCAAAATACTGTACCACACCCCACATTAACTCTCTTACCTATTTCTGCATCTCCAACATAAGTTAAATGTGCCACTTTGCTATCATTATCTATAATGCTTTGTTTTGTTTCGACAAAATTGCCGATACGTACATTATCTCTTATATCACTACCACGACGTAAGTGACTATATACACCAATACTTACATTATTGAATACTTTACTTTCTTCAATTGTACTATATTTAATATCACAACCATCATGTATTGTCGAATTACTTATATCACTACCCAGTATTTTAGAAGCACCAATAGTACAATTGGTTAAACGATTAAAGTCAAGTATATGTGCATTTTCACCTATTGTAACACTATATTCTTTAGTAGAAATATTGTTTGTAGACATATTTCTCCTTTAAAATATTGAATTAAAACTTTCTATAGTTGTATTCTTGCCAATTTTTGCTTTATTAATTGTATTATGACTTTTTATAGTGCAATTATCTTCAATAAGTGTATTTTCTATAACATTATACGGAAATACAATACAATTACTTCCGATATTGGTATTAGTAATGGTTGAATTAGCAATTACACTATCTACTCCTATTACACTAGAAGTGATGTTATTACCATCTTTAAGTATAACATTTTTATGTATATAAGTATCTTTGCTTAATGTATTAAATGGATAAATTGTTACACCATCTTCAATATTAACATAAGCATTAATTACTATAGTATCTGGATTAATAAACTTAACCCCTTTACGTGCAAAATCAACTATTATACGTTTACATATAACTTCTGTAGCATAATCCAATTCTTCTGGGCTTTCAACTTTTAAAAACTGACTACCATCTCCATTAAAAGTAATTGGGTCTTTAATACTATTATTAATATAATATTGTGTTAAAAACGCACAGCCATATGGAAGTTGAATATACTTTTCTTCTCTTAAAATCAAATAATCCAATATTAAATCTACATTTTCTTTAGTTAATAACGGATTAAATGAATACAAAACTAAAGTATATTTACTCTTGTTATTGATATTATTGAGAATATTTTCTCTTTCACTTACAGATTTATCATATCTCACAACAGTAACATTTTTATCAGATACACTATCTTTTACCCAATCAACTAATGATTTTTCTAATATATGGTGAGTACCACAATCAAAAATAATAACACTGGTATCGGCTTTTTCTAACGTACTCATTTTTGACTTTGTTTTTATATCTAACACGGCTATTCTCCATACTTTCATTAAATATTTATTACAAATCCATTTAATTTGTTAACAACTTAAATTTACAGCATTAATTACTATTGGATTTCTTCGTCTTTCTTAAGTCTTCAAAAAAATTAGAAAGAAGTTGGGAACATTCTTCTTTATCTATTCCACCCTGATACTGTGTGATATGATTAAAATTATTATCAGTTAACATTGAACTTGACCCGAATCTATAGTCATATGCACCAAAATATACTTGTTGGATACGAGCACTTAAAATAGCACCCACACACATAATACATGGTTCAAATGTTACATACATTACACAATCATTAAGTCTATAATTACCCAATTTTTCACAGGCTTTTTCTATAGCCAATATTTCGGCATGGTATATCGCATTATGTTTATATTCTTTTTTATTATGTGCCTTGGCTATAATCTTGCCATCTTTAACAATAACCGCACCTACTGGCACATCTCCGTATTTAATTGCTTTCTTCGCTTCATTTATAGCGACTTTCATAAATTGATTCATAAACACTACTTGTGATAAGTTATGTTGTTAATAATTGTGTAAGCCCTATATATTTGCTCCACCAACATAACTCTAAATAATTGATGTGGATAGGTAAATTCGCCGAAGCCAAGTATCATATCAGCCTTTGACTTTAACAAATCACTTACTCCGTAACTTCCACCCACAACAAAAGTTATGGAACTAAAAGATTGTTCCAACTTTTTTAATTTATCAGCAAATTGTGGACTAGTAAATTCCTTTCCACCTACTCCACACAAAATAACATAACCTTCTAAAAGGCTAATTTCTCTATTACTTTCTTGCTCAACAACATTGTTTATATCTGCCAAAGAGTAATTTTTAGGCAATCTTTCTTCTTTTACTTCAATTATTTTTAAATTAACAAATTTTGATAAACGTTTTTCATATTCTTTAACGGCGTCTTTAAAGAAATCGTCTTTTATATTTCCTACACAAACTATTTTTACATTCATTATAACAATCCCCATATAAATGTAAATATTGTCACTAATCCACCTAGAACACAAGCCGAAACCAAAAATAAATTATCTTCTAATGTTGGTTTATATATGTTCTTATCTTTAGGTAATACTATATCCAATGGACTTTTCATCTGCTCATAGTTAAGGTTAAGTGTAGTGTTGTTTTCCAACATTTCTTGTATCACTTTACTTTTTTCTACAACAATTGGGTCATTTGTTTTTACACGATCATCGCCTGTATATATAGTGCTAATTGCCTTTTGCACTTTGCCTAAAGTTTGAATTTTAAATATACGAGCGATAAACAACATTAACAATGCTACTACTAATGCAAGGAAACTAAAGCAAGAAATAAATGTTAAAATAGGGTTATTGCTTTGTAAAAATTTGTTAAGATAATTATAGAAATTTTTACCAAACCAGCCAAAACCTTCAGCATAACCTAAATATACCGATATAAAGTTATTGGTAAAATGAATAATCATAGCAGGATATATACTTTTAGAAACAATAGCAACTAGTGCAAGTAATAAACCTACAACAAAAGCATAAAAGAACTGATTAATATTAAAATGCAAAAGTCCAAACATTAATGAACTTATTAATATGGCTTTCTTTACCCCTATTTCTTTTGTCCCATTAAGTAATAGTCCCCTATGCAAAAATTCTTCACAAAAGGCCGGTAAAATAGCAACTGTTAATACTTCTAACATAAATCTTGCCCAGTCTGGGAATAGCGGAGAATATGTCGTTCCACCCGAAGTAACTGGCTGATTATAGCCTAAAAAACTCATAAGTCCGCTAAATAATGTTGAAACTGCAATATTAATAAAAAATGCTAATATACCAATCCCAAAAGATAATAGTATAACTCTTAATCCAATTTTTTGATTAAGTTGGGCTGTTCTAAAAGTTCCTACAAACCCTTCTTTATCATGGACTATTAATGTATACAATGCCATAGGTAATACCAACATAAGTCCTATCTGGACTATGCAAGTATAAACTATGTCTGCTATATCTTTATGCAGAAAGTTAAATAAGCCAAAAGCACTGGCTGTACGAACACAACAGAATATAGCCATACAAATAAAATATATTAAGTAAACCTTAAATACTTTAGATTTTTTCATTATTTTCCTTTAAAAATTAATTATAAAACACATTAAAACAAATTAAAGAATTGCATAACTGTATTGGTTATCCACAAGAACACAGATAATCCAATAGATGCCCAGAAATATATTTTCTCTTCTTTTGTTAATTTACCCTTACTATTTATATTTTCTTCTTGTGCAATACTTTCATGTTTTTCATTATTTTCTTCATTTAATGTTGGTTGATTGTTTTCCACAACATCAGTGGTGGTTTCGATATTTTCGCTAGCGTTAGCCAAAGCAACAGTTTCTTTTTCCACTTTTTTAAGAACATCTATCTTATTAAGCAATCTCATTAAATAAATCAAACCGAACAAAATAGCCAAAGCAAGTAATAAAAATAAAATTGGAGCAATGTAATCCCATGCAGTGCTATATACTGGATCTACATTAACGTCTATACCCTTTAAAGTATATATAAATGACATTGTAACGACAATCGCATTGTTAACAAAGTGCATTATCATAGGATACAATACATTTTTACCATATACCATTACATAACCCAATAATACACCAATCAAGAACTGATAAATTGTCTGTTGAAGGCTACCGTGCAACAACATAAACATAGTAGCAGAAATCAACACTGCACCATGTTGTCCAAATTTGTCTTCTAATCCTTTTAGTATCAATCCCCTAAACATTAACTCTTCACATATAGCAGGTAGAACCGCCATAGCAATAAGTCCAACAACATATCTTAAACCATTATTCATAACATATGGTAAACTATCTGATGGATTATAACCCAATTGTGATAGACCATAATCAAATAACGATACAAATGGAGATACCAAGAACACACTAGTAACAGATATACCAACAACTATAAGTATCTTTCTCCAATCAAGTTTAAAACTAATCGAACTGGCTTTAAATACTTGAATCTTATTCTTTTTACAGAAGAAAAAGTATATCAAGAAAAAAGTAATCGGTGTAAAAATCAAGTTAACTACTTGTACAAATTCGGTCTTAATAAAATCACGATAACTATGTCCCGAAAGCCCTGCTAGTATCATAAACACAACTATTAAAATAAGCGACATAACAAAAGGCAATACTGATGCAAAAATGAAATTAAGACTACTATCCTTTACACTAAACTTATCATAACAGCAATAATTATTAACTTTATTATTCTCTTTATCCATAATTAATCCTTAAGTAATTATTATAGGCAACCCTTTACAGCCTACTATCAAGATTATAGCATATAAAACAAAAATTTAAAACAAATACAATGACAATATAGTAAGTATATATAAATATATTTATATAATAAAAAACACCATAATGATACCTAAACATAACTATGTGATGCGGGTTTATTACAATCTTTAAACAATTGTATCATCGTAAATCTTACATAAATCAAATCATCACTGTTTAGATTAACATCGGTTATTAGAAATAAGATTTTTCACTATTCTCTAATAATTTCCGATAATCTAATTATAAAATAGTATCAATAATAGTGTTTTTTATTTTATCACAAACACTGTACCTATATGTTCCATTGGAGCGACATCTATTTTTATATTAACACCTGGTTCAACTCCCATGGCTAATAGATAATCACACACAGTTTGATAACACAACATAGGTGTATTGTTTTCTGGACTTAAATGTGCAAGTACAACTTGCTTAACATTGTTTTGCGCTAAAGAACATACTACTTTAGCACTAGACATATTGCTTAAATGCCCATGCTTACTTAAAATTCGTTGCTTTAATGCGGAAGAATAATTGGGATTATTAATCAACATTTTTTCATCGTGATTACTTTCCAAAATAACCAATTTACAATTAAATAGATTTTTAACTGTCTCTTCACTAGCATAACCTAAATCTGTAGCATAAGCAAATTGTGTCACTCCCTGTCTTACAACATACCCAACGCAAGAGACTGCATCATGTGGGAGTTTAAAACTTTTAATCGTAAACTCTCCTATACTAAAATCTTGGTCATAAAAAGTAATTATACGGCTCTCATCTATTCGACCAAGTTTTTTAATCAATGCTTCTCTATCATCATTATGTACATATAAATATGCTCCATACTTTCTCATGAAAGCACCAATAGATTTAGAGTGGTCCGAATGTTCATGAGTAGACAATATCGCTTTAATGCTATATGGGTCTACACCCAACAAATTAAGTTTGGATATTAAATTAGAAATATTAATACCAGCATCTATTAATAGGTTTGTATTTTCGCCAATAACCAAAACACAATTGCCCCTACTAGAACTGGCTAAAGTAACTACTTTCATCATTTGTTTTTACCTGTGCCTAGTTTAGCACACTAACACACAAAAACGCAAACTAATTATTAATTTTTTAGTTGCTAGCAATTATTACCACCTTACCATCAATCCAACTATTAATATAACTACGTAATTCTTTATTGCATACTTTTTCAAATACTCCAATGAAATGTTCAGGAGTCACATTACTAAATGCATAAGTTGAATAATATGTTTGCAAGCCTTCTAAAAACTTGTTTTTGCCAACAAGTTCCCTTAAATTGTCAAAAAACAACATTCCTTTGACATATGTCATATATACGTATTCAGGTTCGGTATTATATTCGTTAAGGCTACGATTCATAGAAGTATCTACACTACCTAGTACATCTTTGTACAATTCTACAAAGGTTACATAACTATTATTAGTGTTTTTAATTAATTGGTCTTTATCTACTCCATAGTCTGGATTTTCTTCGTAGAATAGTGCTGTAGAATATTCAGTAAGTCCTTCATCTAACCATGGATACTTATATGCGTTACTACCTATTACACCATACCACCATTGATGTGCTGTTTCGTGAATAATAACATTGGTGTAGTCAGCACCTTCGGTTTGGTCACTGATATATATCAAGTTGGGATATTCCATACCACCATGAACAAAATTAGTTTTTACTACACTTAATGTGCTATATGGATATTTACCAAAAATACGATTAAATGTATTAAGACTATCTACACCTGCTTTAAGATTGTCGGCAAATTTTTCATCATCATAGTAATAATACATAACTGTAGTATCACCCACTTTTTCACTAGCAATTTCAAATTTATCAGACATTACAATAGCAAAGTCTCTTACGCATAACGCACTAATATCATATGTGTTAATTTCTTCTGTAGTAGTAACATTATTTTGTACACCTGTACTAGCAACTTTATACTTACTAGGGACATTAAGTGTTACATTATAATTAGAACAATCGCTATAGAATGGGTCACCATTAGAGTTGTATGGGTCTAAAACAAATTCGCCATTTTCTAATACTGCAACTACCGGATAAAAATTGGCTAGGTTAATTGCATTATCGCCATATCCGAATCTGTGATTGATATTAGGCAAATATACTTTGTATTCAATATCAATAGTTACTTTATCCATAGGGTCTAGTTTCTTTGTAAGTCCAACATTAAGAATATCGTTATCAGTACCAGAATATGTGAAATCCACTGCCTTACCATTAACACTAGCACTCTTAATGTCTATATCTCCATAATCTTCCCCATGTGGATAAGCCTTGTCTTTAGTCAAAGTCCCGACTGGCTTATTAACCGCACCTTGAGTAAACGCTTTAGGATACAAGTGAAAACTAATATTATTAAGAGTGGTATCAGATTTATTGCAATACTTTAATGTTTGTTTTCCTTCCAAAGTGTGGTCTTCATTATATGTTAAATCCATTGTATATGTATTCAAATTCTTGCTTTCTTTTTTCAAGTCAAGTTTTGGACTAGCACAACCTACCAGCAAAAAACAACACGCAAGAACTAAAAATAGTTTTTTCATAATTTCCCCCAGAATTATTTTTTATATTGTATGGGGTATGTCCCTATTTTAGAACATATTACATTAACACTTTTTAGTTTCTCCGCATATATATTTTATCAAAAAACGTTGCAAAGGGGACACTTCTTGTGAAAATTTGTTGACTTATATAATATAAGTAAGTATACTAACTTTAGTTAATATATATAATGGAGTAATAATGGCAAGAGCGGCTAGACTTATTAGCGAGATAAATTCCTATACAATAATACTTAAGGCTAATAATGACATACAATTTAATAGTCACGACAAAGAAGTATTTTTAGATACTATCAATAAGTACAACCAAGTCCTTGAATACAAATTTTTAGCATATAATCTAACAGATACCGTGTTAACTTTTGTAATCTATGACTGTGACACACCTATTGATACCGTTATGCGTAAGATAGTGGTTAGTTTTGTTAGTAAATACAACCTATATCACAATCACAGCGGTAAAGTATTCAAAACTAGATTTGTAAGTTTACCTGCCCATTCAGTAAAAGATGTATGGGATATGGTTTACGATGTACACAATCTTGGCGATAGCCAATACAATAGCGCTTTAGATTATTACAACAATAAATATATCAACCTTGAATGTGCAAAACAATTCTATGGTAATAAATCCAACTTTGAAAAAGCAGTTATTAATCGTAGCAATGTTGACACATTAAAATCAAAAATAGTAAAGACAAAGATTAATGATGCCGAACTTATAAGTTACATCACTAAAGAAGTAATGCCAATAGAAGATTTAAAGAAACTTGAAAAGAACAAACTGGCTGCCCTTCTTACTGATATAATATCAAAGACATCTGCATCATGTAGACAGATTGCTAGAATCACAAGTTTCCCACTTCGTATGTTATGGAATTTAGGCAAGTCTAAATCTTCTAATAAGGAGACTAAATGAGCCAAGAAATTCAAGAAACAAGAAAGAAGATAAGTTTTCGACGTAATTTTATTAACATACTACTTGTAGTAGTTATTGGTATAAGTTCGGGATTATTTTTGGGAAGTTGGTATTCATATAATATGTTGGCATCATCAGCCGATTATAGCGGATTAGACGCTAATTTACTTACAGAAGATGTAAGTGTGGTAATCGGAAGAAGTTTAAATATAAAAAAAGTAAATGATGACCAACGCAAAAATTGGGTTTCATTAGCGAAATCTAAAGGTATCACCCCTAAAAAAATTAGTGGTGGAGATAATACTCAACTTGCTATAGATGTTATCAATAACGCAAGTAGTTGGACAGCAATAGGTACTGGTAAAGTAGAAACTATCGTTACCCAAACAGTGTATAGTGCAAAATATTATGATGGCAATACTTATGCATTTGAAAGTATAAGTAAAGGTATAGTTAATGTGGCTAGTATTGCTGTATACGGTAAAGATAATACTGATGTAACTACTATCACAGGTAACGACATTAAAGAAACTAGTGCTAGTTGGAACGGCAAAAGTGAAAAAATGACTACAGAAGCCTATGTGGATAAAAATGGCGGATTGCCTAGCAATGCAATACCCTATATAATATCTTCCCAAACTGTAATTAATAGTTCGGACGTAACAGAAAGTGAAGTAGACGGCAAAAAATTGTACAGTTACACTATTGCTTTGCACCCACTAAAAAGTGTAGTTAATTATATTAAACAAGTTAAACAAACCAGCGGACTATCAGACTACCCTACATTTAACGATATTACAATAGATGTAGTTATAGACGAAAACTGGAATTTTGTTAAATTTAACATAGTAGAAAATTATAGAGTGGTATATTCGGGACTTAAACCTAAATGTAAAGGCGTACTTAATATAGACTTTACAGTTAATCAGCCCGTAACACTACCGGAGTATAAGGACTAAAATGAAAAAATTTTTAATGTATTGTGGATTATACATTTTAATAACCTTTTCGACCGCATTTGGTGTGGTTCTTGTTACCAAACCTACAAGTGCTACCAACAATGTAATTTCTAATGAAGACAACTCTCAACAAGAAAGCACTGCACTAACTCGTATTGTTGATAATTTCTCTAATGTTCAGTCAATGCAAGTTAATGCCGATGTTAACTTAACTACTGGCGGTAAAAATATTAATGTAAATGCCGTTGTAGGTGTAGACCTTTCTAAAGGACTAGAGAATTTTTCAATTAATGCCATAGCAGATATTGATATAGACGGACAAAAAATCAATGCAAACATTACTTACATTGATAAACAATTATATTTATCTGCACTTAATGGTAATTACAAGATAGAAACAACTAATCTAATATCTTCTATTAAACAAATACTTACTCTTCTTAATGTAAAAATGCCAGATTTAGGTATCGACCTAGAGAACATGGATACCAATAGTATGCTTGCACTTCTAGATAATATGAAAGAAGAGAAAAAAGAAACCGAAACAATAATTACAATTAATTTACCTATGATAGGTGCTGTAACACTTACTTGCGACCTTAACTACTCTATAAAAAATATAAGTATTCCTACAACTACAGTTAAAGGTATGACACTAGGTGTTAATGCTAATGTAGATTATCCAAAAGATTATACAGTTAAAGTTCCAGAAACTAACAATATAGATTTAACACACGTATTTAATCTTGCTGAAGGACTTATAAACTATATCAAAAATGATATGTTGGGACTTAACGCAAGTATTGAATATAAAGGTAATGTATATGATGTAGAAATTGTATTAGATTTAGTTAATAAAAACTTAAAACTTTCAACCACATATGAAGATTACCCTATTTCAATATACTACATAGACAACACTTTATATATAGAAGCAAGCAATCTATACTTGAAATTTGATATTAGTAATATTGACAACATAGTTGATTTACTAAAGAATCAATTTAATATTGACTTACCTATGGACAAAATCGCTGGAATAATGCAAATGATTAAAGAAAAGAGCATTAATCTAGACCAATTTAACCTAGGCAAATTAGATTTAAGTAATATAGACTTAAGCATATTAGAAAATTTTGAATATAATGACGGAACTTACAAAATCAATATTAAAGATATATGTTCACTTGATATTGTATTTAAAGACCACAACTTTAGCAGTGTTAAACTTAATAGTAAATATGCCAATGCTAATATACAATCTTTCGAACCTAACAAAATTGAATTAAGCAAATCAAAAGAAACTTATGCCGATATTAATCTACTTATACCAGTAGTTAATGCAGGTATCAACACTTCTAAATTAACCAATCATTATGGTACAGTAGCACTAACCTACAATCAATACAATTTTAATATTAATTATCACATTAACCTAGATGATGGTATTAAAAACCTTAAAGCAACATTAGACACTACAATTTATGATATTCCTGTCAACATAACTATTCTTAATCAAAAATTGTATTTGAATGTTATGGACGTAAATATTGTCGCTGGCTTAAGCGATATAGATTTAATTAAGCAATTTATATTAGAAAAATTCAAGATAGAAATACCTGAAATATCTAATGAAGAGACTATAACAAAAGTTATAGACAAAGCCAAAGAAATACTTAACGACCCTACCCTAATAATAAATTATCTAGCATCTACAGATACTGGTATTAAACTAAATATTCTTAATAAATACGACATTACTGTAGATTATAACGAAAATATAGATGGTTTAACTTTTAAATATGACAATATTGCTTTAGATTTAAGATTAACTTCTAATAATGATAATTATTTACCTACAGTAGACGATGATAAATATGTAACAATTAATCAACTACTAACATTGGAAGAAAACATAGAAAATTATGTAAAAGCCGGTAAATATTATTTTGATATAACAGCCAACTATAAAGACTATTATGTTAATGGTTATGTGGGTTATGAGAATAATGGTAATGATTATTTAAGCAATATTACATTATCATTAAGTACTACATTACTAGGAAAAGATATAAAAGTAAGTATGATTAATAAAGTTGTTTATGCCGAAATAGACGGACTAAACTTAAAGTTTGAATTAGACAACTTAAACGAAGTATTAGATTTTGTAGAAAAGAATTTTAATATCAAAGTAGACATTGACTCTTTAATCAGTCAAATAAAAGACAAAACAAAAGATATTGATATAAAACAAATTATCGCTGGTATTAATGTCGCATTAACTAAAGATAACATACGTGCAACTTTAAATGATATAGCAATTAATATTGGCTTTAATGATTATAAATTAAGCACATTAGATTTAAGTTACAACGACATTGTCGCTAATATAGATGTTATTAATCAACCAAAAGAAATAACTCTACAAGATAGTTATTTTGAAATTTCTGATTTATTACCACTAGCCAATAGTGTAATTAATACCATTAATTGTGGTAAATATGAAGGTCAAATCAATGTAACATATAATAGTCATGTTATTACACTTAACTATAAAGTACAATCTAATCCATTGATAATATATATAACCACTAGAATATTGGGCATCAATGTAGGTATATATTATGAAGACAATAATGTATATGTAATGATTGATGAATTGTATTTTAAAGTTACTATGGAAGATATAGATTATATATTACAAGTACTAAAAGATAATTTTGACATAGATATTAATAAAGAAGAATTAATCAACAAGATTAAAAATATAGACATTAATGAATTGGCAAACAAAATTAATTTAAGAGAAATTAAAGATTTGTATGCCGATAATCACAACTTTAGAGTTAATGCATACGGCGTTAAAGTTGATATTGCATTTGACGAATTAATTAATACCCTACTTGTTAAATACAACGATATAAAAGTAGAAGCCAACTTAACTAATGTTAATGACAACGTAATAATCCCTAAAGTAAATAAAAAGATATTTGATAATGTAAATTATCTAATTGAATTAATTACTAACACATACAATAGTTTAAGCGAAAAACAAGTTTACTTAAATGGTAATGTACAAATAAAAGACTTTAACTTACCAATTACCGCTTATGTGGACTTTAATGAAGATATTAAATTATCAGCCAATACTAATGTACTAGGAAAAGACATTAATCTTAATATGTTAAATAATGTGTTGTATGCCGATATTGATGGATTTAAAGCATATTTAAACCTAGACGACATAGACAATATTATTAACACTATAGAATCAACTTTTGGATATAAATTAGATAAAAATCAATTAAGTCTAAATAATATATTAAAGAAGTTATTAATTAAAAAGATTACAAAAGAAACCTACAACAATAATTATAGCATTATAGTTGTAGTAAATTATGACGGAAAAGAAATTACATTAAAAGCCAACTTTAGTAATGATAATAAATTGACTGGTGTTCAAATTACACTTGACGAAATTGTAGTAGATATGCTAGCAAGTTTCGATAAATCAATAGATATAAGTATTCAACCTGACAGTTATACAACCAACATTAATGATTTAAGCGGATTAATTAACCCAGTATATAATATTATCAATTCTAAATCACTAACATTGAGTGGCAAAGTTAAATTAGATTTACTAGGTGCTCAACACACTATAGATGTTAACAATATCAGCATTAATTATAGTGATATTAACAACATTGTAGTTAATGCCAATGTTACCCTTTACAATCAGACTATCGATGTTATATTTAGCGAAAAAACTCTTTACGTAAAAGTAGATGATTTAAGTGCTTATATAAAGATAGACGAAATAGGACAATTAATAGATTGGATTAATACAACATTTAATCTAACTGGTGACAAAGCAATATCTAATATAGATTTAGACAACTTAAGTATTGACAAAGACACATTAACAGATATGTTGTCAAAGTTTGTACTAGGTGAAATACTTAAATCTATAGAAAGAACTATGAATGGTCTAATGTTTAATCTTAATAGTTATCAAAAGACTGAAAATGATATAGTAAAAGAATATAGTCAAGAAATAGTTATTGACTATGACAAAACCTTAAGTCAAATAATTGTTAATCTAGAAAAAGTATATGCAGAGTTAAAGATTAACACTTACAGCGATAATCGTGAGATAATAATTGATACTCAATCATATACACATTACACTAAATACACTAATATTGTATCCAATGTATATAATTATGTATTATCTAAACAATATTCTTTAAAAGCATCTACTGATGTATACAACGGTAACAAAGTTAGATTTACTGGTAATATAGACCTAGATGTAGATATATTAGACGGACTAAAACTACAAGGTAATGCTTCACTTAAGGGTGAAAAAGATATTACTCTAGACTTAAATTACTGGAATAAATATCTATATGTTAACTATAATAACCTTAAATTAAAGATGTGCGAAGATGACTTGAAAGAAGTTATGGTTATAGGTCTTAATTTATTGGGTGTAGACCCTAACCTAATACCTTTCTTAAAAGACAGCATGGAAGACTTGGACAATATAGACTTCAGTAGTCTAGGTACATTAGTACCAAAACTTGATATGTCCAACCCACTTGGATTATTAACTATAATTAACAATATATCATTTAAAAATGACACATTAACTATAGTAATAGATGGTAGTCAAATATCAGAAAATCCTAATGCAAAAGCAATGACTCTAGAAATTAAGTTTGTTAATGACAACATTAACTGCTTAACACTTAACAATATATTTACTGGTGCTACCGCCAATGAATACTTTAATCTAGATATAGACTTTAAAGATACAACAAAGGTAGTTGCTGTACAAGATAACGGATATATCGATATATCTGGTACTAACGAGTTTATAAAAGGTATTATCAATACTGCCGAACTTAATTATTACGAAATCAATGGCAACTTAAATATTAATGGTAAATTAATAGGTATAGATATTAACTGGAACGTACCACTTAATGTTAAAGTTAAATTGGACGAAAATAGAATGCCAGAACTTATGATGACAATAGGCGAGATACCTACAATGGTAGGAGTTAACAACGATGTCCCTTATGAATTTGGCGATACTGAAAGTGGTTCGGGGCGTATGCTATATGTATACTACAAAGACCATAACGTATACTTCTATCGTACCGAATATGTAGATATAATGTTTGGTGCAGGCAAACGTAAATATGAAAAGAAATTAATGGTTGATATAGACGAAGTCTTAAACAACCCACTAACCTACTTACAATATGGTGTAGGATTTACCGATACTATAATAGAACAAATCCAAAAATCACTAGATAAGTCAAAAGGACACACTCCAAATCTAGGTAATATAATCAATCAATTTACGGTAAGTACAGATAGAAATAATCTAACTGTAGTACTTAATATGCATGAGATTACCAACGATGAACTTATGGGTGATATGACAATAGGTCTAGGTATAGTAAACAATGACAGTACTAACAACAAAAACTATATAGGCAAAGCAACATTTGGACTTAATATGCCACTTGCAGATGTATTCACATTAGACTTAAAGAGCAATGACCTACAATTAGTCAATATAGGCAAGACATTAGACTTTAATGCTTTATACAATTATATTAATAGTTATGGCTATGGTAAGGGCGAAAGTTGGGAAGCAAGCAAAGAGAAATGGAGTAAATCTAGCGAGATAGTACATACAATTAAATTTGTAACTAACTGTGATACTCAATTAAGTGATATATCAGCCAAACCTGACACCCCTATCACTTTACCTACATTTACCGACCCAATAGTTATAGATGACGGCGAAAAAGTAATTACACGTACATTCCTAGGCTGGTGCACTGATAGTGAGTTTAAACTAGGAAGCGAGTACACTACTACAAAAATGCCAAGTAAAAATATGACTTTGTATGGTAAATGGTATGAACAAATAGTATATTATCGTTATATTAATTTTGTAACCAATAGTACCGATAATATAACAAGTATTAAGGCTCTAGAAGGTAGTACGATTACCCTACCTACTCTAGGACAAAAACGTGAAACCGTAGGTAATATTACTACTACATATCAATTTACTGGCTGGTACACAGATGAAACTACTAATACACTATATGATAGTGAAATTATGCCTAATAATGACACTACCCTATATGCTGGTTGGAAAGTAATAAAAGTAGAAGAAACTAGAAAATTAAGTGTATATGACAATGGAACATTGTTGTATAGCAACCAAGTTAAAGTTGATGAACGCATAGACTTATCAAGTATAGATGTTATAACTGAAAATACTAGACTATATACAGATAGTAGTTATAACACACTATACGATAATAGTTATATAATGCCACACAATGACTTAATCCTATACGTACGTAACCAATATACCCTTAATGTAGTAAGTAAGCATGGTGCCGTATTTAACCGCACATACACCTTATGGCAAGGCGAAGAGATAGGACACTTAATAACCAATCAACAACAAACTGAAATAGTTGATGACGGTACAAAGACAGCACAATATACATATACATTTAATGGCTATGACAACTATACAACTACAATGCCTAACAATAACTTAAGTATAGTTGCTAACTGGTCAGAAAGTGTAAAATACTATTATACAGTTACATTTAATACTGA
>DJSB01000026.1:0-152 GCA_002437945.1 Christensenella sp. UBA6345
CTTTTTATTTTGCGGTGCAAAATTGGGGTTCACTTCATTACCTAGGTGTTTTTTTATATATAAATAAAAATAAATGAGTGATTTTTTAATTATTTGTTTAGTATACATATTAAGGTAATATCTATTTAATATAATTATATTATCGGAAGTTA
>DJSB01000026.1:202-61077 GCA_002437945.1 Christensenella sp. UBA6345
AGCAGTGCAAAGCAATATTTTCAAAAAAACTAATGTTTATTCAAACTGTGATGACACGATTTATCGTGAAATTGCGACAGCAATTTGATTTACGAACCTAGTGAGTAAATCAACATCACATAGTTTATACTCAAGGAAGTTTATGCAAGCGACACGGAGTGGCATTTGACATAAACTGACGCAGAATCAAATTTAAGTATGCATTTTTTTTAAATGCAGTGTCCGGATAAGGACACAATGGACGTAGTCCATACTTATGTATTAAATTATACTCAAGGAAGTTTATGCAAGCGACACGGAGTGGCATTTGGCATAAACTGACGCAGAATCAAAACTATGTATCCATTGTGTAACAATGGTAGTTGCGATTAGCAACTTGGGTTGTAAGCAAAGCGAACAACACAACATCACATAGTTTATATTTAATGAAATTAAGGGGATTATGAAAAAGACTTTTACATTAATATGTTTAATACTTGCGTCCATAATTGGTGCAGGATTTGCTAGTGGTAAAGAAATAGAAGTCTTTTTTACCAGGTATGGTAAAACCGGTGTGATTTCTATTGCTTTAGCATTAGTTTTATTTGCTTTATTAATTATTTTATATTTGCGTTTTGGATATAAATTTAAGAGTAATAGTATATTTGTAACCAATCGTATATTGTTTGGTAAATTATCTATAATAATTAATTTATTCGTGTTTATAAGTTATGCTATTGTATTGTCAGGAATGCTTGCAGGGGTGTATGAATTATATCTTAATATATCCAATGCTTCTATAGCCAAATTACTTGTATTAGTCACTGCAATACTTTGTATAATAGAAAATTCAGGTGGGATTAAGTCTATATATATAATTAATAATATATTTATACCATTAACAATAGTAATACTTGTGCTATCTGCTTCCTTAAAAGTGGGCGAATGTAATTTACAGTTTAACAACCTTGTTAATTTTAATTGTTTACTACCATATGCTTCTTCAATATGCTATGTTTCTATTAATTTAATGTTGACAGGTAACATATTGATTCAAGAAGGACAAAAATATACTAAACGGCAAGTAATATTTGCTGCAATATTAAGCAGTATAATATTAACTCTTATCATATTTTTGTTTGATATAATACTACTTAACTTTAATATTAAATCCGAAATGCCTATGTTAACTTTTGCATTTAATATTAATTATTGGTGGGGTATAGTGGTATTAGTTTGTATATGGTTTTGTGTATATTCGGCTATTACAAGTATATCGTATATATTGGCAGATTGCTTTGGTAGTGATAACGCATTCTTGACTAATCTAATAATTATTACTCTAGCGTATGTGATTAGCCTGTTTGGATTTAGTGCAATTGTACAATATTTATATCCGGTTATAGGTATATTTGGTATAATATTTAGTATTGCAATAATTATAAAAATGAGACAAAAATCCACTACTATGCATACAACTATGCAAAATATTAGTTTGTACAGGAATAAAGCCAAAAATTAGCAGTCTTTCAACTGCTAATTTTTTAGTGAATATTTCTTTGTTTTTGCACCAATTTTTCTATGATTACTACTATAAAATACATTAATGCTGCTAATATACAAAGTATAATTGTGCTAGCCATTACTAAATCAAGTTTGAATACTTGACCGCCGTATACAATTAAGTATCCTAGACCTGCACGGCTTACTAGATATTCTCCCATTATTGTTCCTACCCAAGTTAATCCTACGTTGATTTTCAATACAGATATAAATTCTATTAGGGAATTAGGTAGTATTAGTTTGACTAATATTTGTAATTTATTAGCACCCATACTTTTAAGTAATAATATTTTACTTTCATCACAACTATTAAATGTGTTAAGCATACTTAAAATAGTTATAACTATCATTATTAATATATCCATAGCAACTATTGCACCAGTGCCAGCACCTATCCATATTATTAGTATAGGACCTAATGCTATTTTGGGNNTTCAATACAACTATATAAGGATCTAATATTCTTCTTATTGTTTCGTTCCACCATAGTATTATTGCTATTATAGTTCCACCCAAAGTTGCTATTAAAAATCCTATAATTGCTTCACCCAAGGTTACACCTATGTGATAGAATAATGTTCCATTTTTTAATAAGATTCCTATTTGTGTAACTATTCTTGAAGGGGAACTCATTATAAAAGTATCTATTGCACCAGTAACGGCTAGCAATTCCCACAATAGAAAAATTGCTACTAGTATTGTTATTTGTGTGGTAAGAATTAAATATTTAGTTCTTTTTATCCTTTTTAAATAAATATTATATTCTGCCGAATATTGATTTTTTATATTTTTTTNNTTATTTAACTTTTTTCTTTCTAAGTATTGCACTTAGTTTAACAATTTACTTTGTCTAATATGTGTTGTGATTCTACACAAAATATTTTTACAAAATTTAAAATACTTATTGATTTTTTATATTTTTTTTCATGTCAGTTCCTTCCAGATAATATTAAAGTAAGCATTGAATTCTGGTTCTTCTCTTCGTTTAAGTGGGGTATCTGCTTTTAAAGATATTGTGTGTATATTTTTAACTACTGCTGGTCTTTTTGATAATACGATTATTCTGTCAGACATACTTATGGCTTCTTGAATGTCGTGTGTTACAAGTATTGCAGTCTTATTTTCGGATTTAAGTATTTTGTATACATCATCACATAGGTTTAATCTTGTTTGAAAGTCCAGAGCAGAAAAAGGTTCGTCTAATAATAGTATTTCTGGTTTTAAAGCCAATGTTCTTATTAATGATACTCTTTGACGCATACCGCCAGATAATTGGTTAGGGTATTTATTCTTAAATTCCCATAGCCCATATTTCTTTAATAAATTAAGGGCATATTCGGTATTTGATTGATACAATTGTTTTTTCATTTCCTTGGTAATATTTTTGTTTTTGTTCTTTTTAATTTCTAATCCTAAACATACATTTTTTTCAATTGTTCTCCAATCAAATAAATGGTCTTTTTGGAACATATATCCGCTATCATCAGGGGTCACATCATTATTGTTTATTGTTATTTTGCCTTTAGTTGGTTTAATCAATCCAGATATTAGAGATAAAATAGTGGTTTTACCACAACCGGACGGACCCACTATAGATATTAGTTCACCTTTATTAATTGTAAAACTTATATCTTTTAAAGCCATTGTTTCACCATTTTTACTGTAATAATTCAATGCAACATTTTTAAGTTCTAACATATTTCTCCTTGTTAATTGCACTTACACACAATTAAGATTTACTAAAATGTTTAGTAAATGCTCTCGTGTATTTATGCTAATTTTATCGCTAACGCTGAAAATATTTTGTTAAGATAATAGATATTGTTCTATTATACTTCATTATATTTTTAATACATTAAATATGTTAAAGTCTTTAATATATAGATACTTAATTATGTATTTTGCTAATAACGTGTCGGGTATATATTGTAAAGTAAATGTGTTAGCAATTGATTAATGTAGATAGTTATGTTAAAATAAAAAAAAAGAGAGCACTATGATTAATGAAAATTTAATATATAATTTAATAGATAACTTTGTGCCATTTACTAATGCCGAGACCACTAAAACTATTTTGCAATATGCCAAAATTAGTAATAATACTAATATTTATGTACAGGATAAAACAGTTTATATTTTGGTTGGACCATCTGGTTCTGGTAAAAGTACTTTTATAGCCAATATGTATAAACTTAATATTTTTGGCAATAGTACTGATTATTTTGTCCCATTTATTAATAGGCATTATTCCAATATTTCTATGTCATTAGGTGAAGAAATTGCTTTTAAAGTAAAATTGTTGAAAAAGGGCTGTTCTTTTTTAATTGAATCAGCCAATTTTGATGTCAACTATACAAAGTTTATAAAAGAAATGAAAACGATATATGGCTATTGTATTTGTTTGATATATTTAACCAAACACAATCCAAAAGAAAATTTAGAGATGGTACTTAAAAGGAAAGCAGAAGGTGGACATGGGACTGAAAGTGTTGAACTTAATGAAAAAGCACTTAATAATATGTATAGTACCGATAGACAAAGTCTAATTGAAATTCTGCCATATTGTAATTCATGTTTTGTTATAAAAACATCTTCTATTAAATCTTGTGACTCTCGACCAATAATTCTAATGCAGAAAAAACTTAATGGCGAGATTGTATATAATAAAGAATATCGTTATGCTATATTCCTGTATGAACATATTTTGAAAGATTCAAATATCAATTTACTTAAATCTAAAGAACATATTTGTAAACCTAATAAAAGTATTTCTAAATGGACTTTAAAGGGGAAATATACACATGGCCACACTTTGTTGGATAGCAGAATAAACGAAATACTTTCTGTATTGAAAGAGAAGGGGAAGTAACCATTAATCTTTTGCTTATATTTTTTTGATAATTAAATTGTGATTACAAAAAGCATACTTATACAGTATGCTTTTTGTAAACTAAAATTACTTTTTATTATTTAATTCTTTAACTAATTCTTCTGCTATAGTATTGTCTACTATTTTCTCGAACTCAATTGGTTTATCTAATTCGTTGGCTTCAGTCATAATAGTAATTAATCTGTTGTATGCGTCAAGAGTCATAACGGGTGTATCAACCCATGCATCTATGCGTTTGTAACTTTCTATACATTTCTTTATACTTTCTTTACTGCTGGTATCAAAAGATGGTGCTAGAGCGTCTACAACATCATCTATTGGTGCAGTTTGAATATATTCATATCCTTTCATTACAGCACGTAAAAATGCTTTTACTTTTTTAGTATTTTTATTGATAAAACTTTGATTAGCCATAAAGCAGGTAAAAGGCACTTCACCGGCTTCTTCACCCACACTTGCCACAATGTAAGCATTGCCACTTTCAACTAATGTACTCGCTGCCGGTTCGAATGCGGTTACATAGTCACCAGTGCCACCTTGGAAAGCAGTAGTAGTGTTGTTAAATTCAATATCATAATTAAGAGTGATGTTAGTACCATTAATTAATCCATTTTTTCTTAATGCGTATTCTAATGTCATTGCCGGAACACCACCACGTCTACCAGCAATAATATTGCTACCTTCAAGTGATTTCCAGTCAAAATTGTCAATATTTTTTCTTCCTACTAGGAATGAACCATCACGTTTTGTTAATTGTCCAAAAACGATAGGTTGGTCTTTTTTGCCCTGCGCAGCGACGTATACAGGGGCAACAAAAGGGTATACAGCAAATAACACAAGATATTGTGTTATTTTTTTATTTTACACAATATCTTGCTTTCAAATTTATATCGATTTTCTCTTTATTAATAACAATTTTATCTACGATTAGTTTTAACAAGGTTCTTTTCTCATATAGTTCCAATTCGTCCCATTTATCCAACTTCTCATTGATTTGATTAACATCAATGCTTGGTGCTTCAGCTACATTCGATTTTTTCTCTTGCAAAAACTTTTCGTTCATTTCAATTTTTTTATCAATTTCATCTAGTCTAATTTTAAGTGATTCTTTGCTGATAAGACCGTCTGTGTATAGGTCAATATTCTTTTCTCTTTTTACATTTAACTCGTTAATTTTTTCCATAACGACCGATAATCCATTATCTTCAACTACACAATCGAAACCGGTTATTTTAATTCTCTTTATAAAATCAACTACTATGGCGTCTAATTCTGATTGTGATATGATTATATTTTCGCATTTATGTTCGTGCTTGTTATAATTCTTATCTCGCTTAACTCGATTTGAACAACCATAACACAATCTGTGATATTCTCTTTGCTTACCATTCTTGTTTGTCTGAACCTGGTCATACTTTTTACTTACATATCTTTCACCACATTCGCCACACCAAATAAGACCAGTAAGTAGGTAAGGAGAACCGGGTCTAAAACCTTTCTGCTTTGCGTTAAGTCTCATACACTCTGCTTTAAGCCAGGTTTCATAACTAATTATAGGTTCGATGTTGGTTGCCTTGTATAGTTCGCCATTATACCAGTAATATCCACAAGAGAAAGGATTGTCGATTACTTTGGCCACAGCAGTCCTATTATTATAACTTCCATATCTATTTTTATAATTCTTATGCATATACGCACTCAAATTGGCAAAATTCCAGCCTTTAAGGTAAAGCTCATATATTTTCTCGACTTGTTCCTTTTCGGCTGGATTAGGTACGAATCTCTCGTTCTGCGTGTCATAATCATAACCAATCGGTAGGGTGGAAGTACGCATAGCTCTTCCTGACTTCGCTCTTTGCAATTTACCCATCTTCATACGCTCAACGATTGTCTCACGCTCAAGTTCGCTAAATGTTGCACTCATTTTCAAAGCAGCTCTTCCAAAAGGTGAACTCAAATCTAGATTCTCTGTAAGACTAAATAGACTTACATTATACTTTTCAAATAACTCAACTAATTCCAATACATCTTTAACTTTTCTACTTAATCTATCTAGTTTATATATTAATACAATATTGACTTTATAATTCTTAACATCTTCAATCAATTTGGTTATTGCTGGACGAGTAAGTGATTTACCACTATAACCATCATCAACATAGACATTAAAAATAGAATAGCCCATACCTTTGGCATACGCTTCTAATTTTTCTTGCTGTGCTATTAAACTATATCCTTGTTCTGCTTGCTCTAAAGTGCTTACTCTACAATAAATTCCTGCTTTCATAATTTCCTTATATATATTATATATATAGACTATTAGTAGTAAAGATTTAGTATTATCGGCAAAATTTTGCCGTAGATTTTTCAATATGCCAAAAACTACGGCAAAATTTTTCCACTGCTACGGCAGAATTCTGCCGGTAATAGTATATTAATAATATTAAAAATATTTTAAATATATATTATTTATCACGCATGCGTATTTATATTATATATTAATATATTATATAAACTAGGTTTAAATCGGATAGAATAATAAATCCTTGATTTTTTATCAACTAATAATTAAAACTTACCCCTGAGTTCAACTACTTTACCAATTATTCTAACTGGTAAGGTTGCGATTTGTTCGTTGTTATAGAACATAGGGGAGTAGTTTTGATTGAAAGGTACTAACGCAATGCCGTTAGTATCTTTTTTGATTTGCTTAAGTGTAGCGTCATTGCCATTGACCATTATTACACAGATATCACCACTATCTGCATTGTCTTGTTTTCTACAGATTACTACATCGCCATTCATTATTCTTGGCTCCATACTATTGCCTTTAACTTTAAGTCCAAAGTATTCGCCCTGGGTAGTCCATTCTTGTGGTATTTCTTCATAGTCTAATATTTCTTCTACAGCTTCTATAGGTATCCCAGCAGGGATTGTTCCTAATACAGGAATTTTGAAACCTAGATTTATTTTTTTATCTTCAACACCTGTTAATAAATAATCTAATGATACATTGAATAATTTTGCATAGTTTTGTAATGTTTCACTATTTGGTTCTGCTTTTCCCATTTCATATTTATAAACAGCTGAAGTGGTTAGTCCTAAATATGATGCTACATCAGTTTGAGTAAGTTTTTTATCTTTTCGTAATTTTTTTAGTCTTTCTTGTAATTGTTCCATAAAAAATCAACCTTTTGTTTATTTTTTATAATTATACTATACAAAAATTGAACTCACAAGACAAAAAACTATTAAAAAAATGGAAAAATAGTCTAAAATGTATTGACTATGAACCAAAGGTTGTGTTATTTTAATAAAAATTAAACCAGAGGTTGAAAATAGATTGTTTGTAAAATTTCTTAAAACAAAATCAATAAAACAAGTTCAAATAGCAAAAGCATTAGATATTTCTCAACAATTAGTATCGAAATGGTGCAAAGGGAAATGCGAACCATCACTTAATGCGATTATAAAAATGAGTGAAACTTTTGGAATACCCATAGAAGAAATAGTTCTAGCGTTCAAAAAAAATTAACTAAATTTACAAAAATATCATAAGGAGAGTATATGGCAAAAAGAAATGTTTTTAATTTTAAAATAACAGTCACTTTTAATGACGGCTTAAAACTTCCTTATGAAGAGTTAATGAAGTTAGACAAAATTATCCTTAAAGCTGAAGACAATCTCGAATTACTTCGAGACTTCGATTTAACTTTTAATATGGGCTTTAATGAACGCAGACAAAAACAAAAAAGGCTTAATGAAATCTATCGTAAGAAACAAATTTTTAAGATGGAACTTAAAAGGGTAGAAGATAGCAAATTGTAATTAACAATGTGGAGATTAAAGCACGACCTAAATAATTAACAACACTGGACAAGCATTTAGGTCAAGGAGCAGAAGTGTTGTATGCTCGGCAAGGTTTGGTATGGTAAAAGTCTTTCCTTAATCTCCTATTATGTTTTTGATAATTATTTGTGATGATTTAAACAAGATTTAATCTTCCTTGCCATTAAATCTTGTTTTCGTGGGATTAGTGGGGCTAGAAACCCTGCAATCCCGACCAATTAAAAATCGCAATATAAAGGGGGGGGGTGGTTTTATTAAAAGATAGTTTTAAAGTCGTATGTAACTCTTATATATAAGGCCCTTATGCATTATACTCCGGGCCTTATTATGGCAAACTTGGTAAGTTTTGACTGGGTTCGATTCCTGGTCTTGTCACAAATAAACATAGGAAAAGGATAAAGAGTTATGAAAGATAATAATTTTAAGAAACAGTTAGACGATTATATAGCATACTTCCAATCACTTTTTACTTTTGATTCTAGAAAGTGTAGAGAGTTTGAAGATATCAATTATATTACTAGATACGGCATTAAAGTACTTGGAGTTCTTAATAATCGATATCAAAAAGAATGTATGGATGAACAAAGCAAAAGCAAAGTTAATTTAATGGTTAATAGTTTAAAAAATCAATTAAAAATTTTTAACTTTTTAAGTGTGTATGACGCACTTGAAGCGATATTAAACAGTCTTAATTATCTAAAGGAGCATACAGTACATGCAAGAGATTAAATCGTGTAAAAGAGTAACTTTAGATGATGAGTTCTACACGCAGTATAAAGACGCTGTAAGAGAACTTCACAAGTATGACCTTCGTGGTAAAAGAATAATCTGTCCTTGCGATAACAAAAATAGCAATATTTATAGATACTTAAAGGACTGTTATTATGATGTTAAATGTAGTGATAAAGACTGGCGTAATGTTAATTATGCTAATTACGATATTGTTGTAACCAATCCACCTTTCTCACAAATCAATGAATTTATTAATCATTTATTTAATTTAAAAATTGATTTTATTATAGTTGTGAGTGATGTAATGAGATATTGCTTTAAAAATGGTAAAGGCAAGATTGGTAATTTTGAAAAAATATATTTTGGTAAAGATTTGCAAGAATTTATAAGACCAGATGGAAGTCTAAAGTCAATACATTGTGGTTGGATATCTAACATACAAGATACCTGGCAAGAAAATGTAGCAATATGTAAGGTGAAGTTATGAAAAAATTAAGTTTTAAAGAAAGATTGATTAAGTATAAAACACTATTTGAAGATTCTTTAGATAGTGACGCAATTAGTATTAATCGTCAAATTAATTATTCAATCAATGTTATTAACAACTTAAAATACAGTTTTTTAAAAGAAAATAAAATGGATAGTTGCTATAGCTTTATTAAAAATATTGATGTAATGAAATCAAACTTATTAGACACTAATTTTGAAAATACAAATGAAGTTGTTGAAGAGATGATAGACAATATTAATTTTTTACAAAGGAGATATGTAAAATGACTGTAAAAGAATATTTGGATAAGAAGAGTGAAGCAGAGTTCGTTAAATCAAGAATTGAAGTTTTAAGAAATTTGGTAAGGTGGAACTAACAATGTTAAATAAAATAGTTGAAGATATAGAAGAAGAAATTAATCAAATAGAGTGTGATAATAAAGACTTTATCTGTAGCACTTGCTTAACTACTTTAAATGATTTGCAATCAGTTCTACCAAAATTAAAAGAACTTAAAGATGATTTTTTAAAAGTGATTGAAAAATTATTAAACACAGCAAGTGATTTTAATTTAAGCGATGTATCACAATACACACAATGCATTAAACAAAAATGGTTTGAAGGTGGGTTGAAAAAAGAAGATGAAGACATATTTGAATGAGAAGTGGGCAAAGTTTAATTCAAGATATCTTTTATCCAATTATGGAAGATGGTTCTCGCTTAAATCTATGAAAATTGTAAAACAGAATCCAAACAATTCTGGATATCTTAGACTTAATGCAAAAACAAAAGATGGTAGAATTATAAGCTTTACACATATAGCAGTCGTATATATGTTTGGCGATTGTAATGGTAAAAGAATTTCACCTAAAGCATTGTTATCTGATATGGGATTGACAATAGACCACAGGGACGGAAATAAACTTAACAATATGCAATCAAATCTTGAATTAGTAACCTTTCAAGAAAACATTAATCGAAAGTATAACAAACCTGTTTTAGAAAACAGTGTAGTTAAATGTCAAAAGAGATTTATAGAAGAAATGTCAGAGATATTTTAAAAATAGTGTAGGGGGTATAGGGCATCTAACAATTCAATTTTATTTATAAAAATTTTAAGGAGTAACAAATGGAAAAAAGAAACAACAATCAAATAGAATATGATAACAGTTTCAATTTTAGTCAATTAATCTCCGGTTTAACATTAACCTTAACAATTATCTCATTAATTGTTATTGGCGTATGGATTTGGTTTTCATTTTTTAATGTGCAACCTACAACTACATTTACGGCTCAAATTAACACCATCGGTGCTGGGAGCAAAAAGTATGTTATGGAGTTTAATCAACTTCGTGGTAAATCCAATGGCGAAGAGCTAAACGAATTAAAACTTACATATTACACAAGTGAAAGTCTTAATACAGAGTTTTCGACCGGGATACAGACAATCGGAGATATAAACACAAAATCCGTGAAAGTTAGTCAAAATGGCTGGTGGATATTCTCAAGTGAATATGTATATAAACAACAATTTACTTCAGACCATTATTACTACAATCGTGATAGAAACAGTTACACATATAAAGCTATTGAAAACATAAGTGAAAGAGATTATTATGTTATTCAAATTGAAGATAAAATTTATCAACTTCACTTTGAAAACAATGTCTTAAATTCTAAAAACTCTTTATGGATAAAGAAAAATTATGTAAGCGATCCAACAGCTTTATTTGTAGCGATGTCCGAAGCGTGTGAAAGTATGGATACTGGTGACTATGTTATTAACTTCCCACTCGGCGAGTTTTTTGGAATATCCAGGTATAACGAAGAAACTCAACAATTTGACGCCCTTGACATTGCAGATAAGAATAAGATTTACATCGAAGCCAAAATCCATATTGAAGACCGTGGTGTAACCAGTAATCGTCAAAGTATATTTGGTGTAGTTGCTAATGATTCCAAATACAACACATCTGATGTTGAAGATGTTGCGTATTGGAAATCGCAAGCAGTAGTTGTTCTAACACAAGATAATTTTAATAATGATGAAGGTTATTTAACTCTTAAATCTGAATTGATTAATTACTTCAGTCGTTATGAAGATATCTATGTTTTAATTAACTTAAATCTAGATAATACAGAAATTAAAGGTTTCAATTATTATGCTCTTTTGGGCATAAAGATTGATGAAATATCAATAACTTCTTCTACTCCTGTGGAGTTTGAAATATTAAACTCTGCTTTAAAGAATACAGGATTAGAAATTAATGATATTAAGACCAATAATGTAAGTCTAGTAGGAGCGTTATATGAATAAAGCAAAAGGAATGAAATGGTGGGGTTATGCGATTTGCTTAATCATAATTGTAACAGCAATATATATGACAATGGACTTAATAAAGGTTTTTACTGCCAAATCAGGTTCGATTGGTTTCTCCACGGAAGATAAGTATTTTGCCAGTGCTGTTGACATTGAAAAAGACTTTAGTACAGCAAATTTGCAGAAGAACGAAAAAACCGGTTTTTATGATTATCAGATCACAATTAAAGCAGTTAATGACTATGACGGAACTAAAAACAGTTATGAATTGTTAATCAACAATAATCCTTGTTGCTATAACGAAACAGGTGCTGGATACCTTAAATCTAGTTTTAGACGCAAGTATTACGATATCGAAGGCAATGTTACTATAGACGACACTTTATATATCACACTCCAATTTTTCACTAACAAGACAGAAGTTAAATTTGAATCTCGTGGTGGAAAAGAAGCAGTAGCGTACTGGAGTAATTACATAGATAACAATGGACTAAATTTGAAAATTATCTATTCTAAATTAAATTAATAAGGAGAAATTATGGCAAATAACAAAGTACAAAAAAATACTAAAAAAGGTATAGGTAAAAAAATTGCTGTTGGAATGACAACTGCGAGCCTTACCTTGTTGCTAGGTACTTCGGCATATCTTATTGGTACTAACTGGTGGTCAATAAAGGCCGGTTTAAAAGGTCAAAATCTTTTTACACAAGACCAGGTTCAAGAAAAAGTCGACCAGGCATACCAGGAAGGCCTTGGAGATAGTTTAGTGTATCAAAATGCAATTAAAGAACTAACTCAAAATTTAAGAAAAACTGAAGCAAGTTTAAATCAAGTATTGGCAGAGCGTGACCAAATCGTAATAGAAAGAGAAGATTTACAATTAAAACTTGATGAACTTAATACTCAACTTGATGAACTTAATAAGAAGTACACAAATGTAAGTAATGAGTATTGGGATAATTACAATAAGATTGCTGAGTATGAAAAGCAAATTGAAGATTTGAATAAGCAAATTGAAGATTTGAATAAGCAAGATGGTAATAACACAGAGTTAATTAATCAATTAAATACTCAAGTGGACAATCTTCAAAATCTTGTAACACAACTTCAAACAACTAACGATTTAAATTTAAGTACAATTGCTAGTCTTAATGCTCAAATTAGCAATTTAAAACAACAAATTAATGATATGACTTCAAATTCCCAAACTGCTAGTGGTCAGATAAATGCGTTAAACAACAAGATTGCAGAATTGCAAGCAAGCATTAATTATTATGAGACTTATATTTCGAGCCTTCAAAACGAAACTCAAGTAGTTATAACTTTTGAAGTTGCTGGAAGTGTTTACAATATACAAATTGTAAATAAAGGTTCAAAATGCTCTGTAACAACACCTGCTAGTACAACTTACAGAATATTCAATGGTTGGACAGTAAATGGACAAACTATTGATTTAAGTAATTATAATTTTGATGTTAACACAAAAGTTGTAGCAGACTTCACATACAAATACGATGTTAAATTTATGGTAGATAACGAAGTTGTTGATTCAAAGATTATTGAATCAGGAGCGTATCCGACATTACCTTCAAATCCAACAAAGGAAGGATATGTTTTTGAAGGATGGTCGTCAAATGGAGTAGATATCATCAACGACATAACGACTACACCAGTAACATCAAATGTTACATATTATGCAGTATTTTCAAAAACTTACACCGTCACTTTTGTTAACGGCGAAGAGAATACTACTTACAAAGTTAAGAATGGTTCGATGATAAGTGAAATACCAGAAGTAGAATCTACACCAGTTAAGACTTTTAATGGCTGGAAACTTAACGGCAGTTTTGTTGACCCTACTACTTATCAAGTTTATGGTGATACAACTTTCGTTGCAGACTTTACAATAAAAACTTTTTCAACAATGAGTTGGGACGAAATATCTAACTTATCTGCAAGTGGTGAAGCAAGTACATACTTAAATGTAGGCGATGAAAAAACAATTACTGCAACCATTGAAGGGGTTAAACAGGAGTTAACCTTTGTAATTCTTGGATTTAATCACGATGACCTTGCTGACGGAACTGGTAAAGCTGGTATCTCAATCGGACTAAAAGGATATGTGACTGGTAAAAATGGTTATGTATATAATTCAAATACAAATGGTGGTTATAAATATGTTGGTAGTTCATATGAAAAAACAATATTGCCAAATATCTTAAGCAATTTACCTACAGAATTAAAACAGAACATAAAAACAGTTTCTAAAGGTTGTTGTACTGCATATCCTACAGACTCAGATAACGATGTTAAAATTGTTAACTGTGATTTATTCTTGTTTAGCGTTAACGAAGTTTGTGGCGATAACAAATTAAGCGATAGATCTACTCAATATGATTATTTCAAGAAAAATGATCTATATATTGACATCGATGGAAATATCCTTTCTAGAGATTATACCGGGGGATATCAGGCAGAAATTTCTGCTGGTGGCTGGGAAATTGATGGAAGTAGCTCTACATTATTGTGTTTTGGTTTCTGCATTTAACCTAAAATGCAAATAAACTACAAGGAGAAAATATTTTATGAAATTTATCGGAAAATTAACAACTGCATTAGTAATGCTTGGATTGATTGCTTGCACTGCAGTAAATACAACTATACATATCAAATCAGGAGAAGCTAAGAACTTATTTAAAAATGGTTCTCAAATCGAAGCACCAGCAACTCCTGACCAAAGTGAAGAAAACCCAGGTGAAGAACAAACACCTGGTGCTGAAGAAAAACCAGGAACTGATGAAAAACAAGACGAATCAGAAAAGCCTGGTACTTCTGAAGATGAAAAAACTCCAGAAGTTGAAGATAAATCTACAGAAGATGTAGAAACACCTGAAAATAAATAAACCAATATAATGTTACTTTAGGGGCTTAAAATAAGCCCCTATGGTACATGTAAAAATACTTAAGGAGAAAATAATATTGAAACAATCAAAGAAGAAAACAACGCCAATAAAATATAGAGCGAGACCTAGTAGAAAAAATTCTAAAAATGTATCTAAAAAAATAGAAAACGGTCGTACTTTGCAAACAAGAGATGAGTTTTTGGAAGGTGGTAAAGATAAAATCATTCATCCAGAACATCCAGATCCAAATGACTTATATAGAAAAATTGTCGTGATTGACAGTAATCGCAATGATGAGATTGTTGCTGTCAAGACTGGAAAATCAAATGGTAAACCTTTGGTTGACTATCAACTTGGTGAATCAAAATATAAGCCTTTTGTTGTGACATCAGATGCAGATGGTAGGCCAATTGTTGTTGATGGTAAAAAATTCAAAAAAAATAAGAGAAATGAAAATGTTAGTAAAAAAGATGTAAACACAATAAAAAAAGACTGTTTAACCAGTCCAGAAACTTCAAAAAGATTAAGGAAAGAAAATCGAAAGAAAATTCGAAAACTTAAAAATAGATAAAAAAAGAAGCCAGTCACCCAGCTTCAAATTATTCTTGTAGTCATTGCTACATTATTAGTATATGCAAATTTTTATAAAAAGTCAATATTTTTATGTATAAGTTTAATAAAAAATAAATTAAAAAAAATTAATTATATATTATTTATAATATATAAAAAGTCGGGGTGCGACCACTAATGCAAATATTACATACAGTATGGCAATTTATACGACATAATTGGTATATTTTTGCTGTAGCAATTATTTTATTTTTAATATTAAGACGATTGCTTAATGAGTTCTGGGAAAGCTATAGAATGAAGCGTCATCAGAAGTGGCTTTGGAAACAAGAAATAAAGAAAGAACAGAAGCGTCAAAAGGAAGAAGAAAAAGAGCGTAATAAGTATCGAACTTACTCAGCTAACAACTGGTTATATAACGACATTTTAAAATCAAGGACAATTGTTTTTGAAGGATTACCAGGTGCAGGTAAAACAAGTGGTGCTTTAAATTTTATAAAATTTTTAATTGACCGTATATTATACAATGAGTTTAACAATCGAAGATATTATGAAGTAATGATGCCTAAATTTATAAAACGAAGGGATAAAATGCTTGCAGATAACAAACTACCTTTTTACACAAATATGGAAGGTGTTAGAGACTTGAATACAGGTGCTACACCGTATGAGAATGCTGAAGATATTGTGTTCCAGAGAAAGAAAGCAAATACACCTTGTGTCGTGTTTTTAGATGAAGCTAGCGATATTTTAGGTAAAGATAGTTACATTGAAGTTCAACACGAAAAAGATGTTGAGAAAAGAGCTGATAATGATGGTGCGAAGCAAACTGCTAAGAAATTAAGACATTATGATATGTGGTTAATAATGACGGACCAAGGTGGTAGTGATGTAGTATATACTGTTCGAAATGTTGGTTATACCAGGATAAAATATATTGAAACTCGTCACGAACTGTCAAAGAAAGGACAGAATATACAGAGATTTAGATTGTGGAAAAATAAATATTTGATTGGTTGGTTGGTAAGTAAACCTAAAATTAGATTCGCTGAATGTCTTTTTAAAGACCAAAAAGTCAAGACCTTTTTTAAACTCTTCTTGCGTGGCAGTAAAGTTTATGAAAAACAGTTTTTTATAAACCGTGACAAGATATACAAAAATATTAATTTAGATTACACAGTTTGGAAGCAACTGTTTCTATATAAGGATAAGTATTATTGGGTGTATTACAACAACTATCAAACACTTCTTTACAATTGTAAAGAGTATCGCCGTGAATATGATGAGAAGTTTGATGAAAATGGTGAGCGAAAGAAAATTGTAGGAGCATAAAATTATGACAAAACGAGAAAAACTGGAAAGAAAAGAACAAAAGAAAATTTTAAGACACAAGCTAGAATTTTTAAAAACAGTTCGAGTTTGGTTTCAAAATCGATATCAAGAAATGGTAGAGAATATTTTAGACGAGAATATCGAAGAAGATGATGTTATATTATATCTGCAGGAAGAAGAAACTATTGTTACGGCTATTGAGCGTGTAAAATTAAAAAATGAAGAATTGCAAAAGCGTAAGATATATGATGCAGTTATAAATAATGATAAACCTTTGTTAAAACGCTTGCTTGACGAGTGTAAGACAAATTTAGTTTTATATAATGAAGAACTGGAGAGAACCAACAAATGGTCACCATATGGCGAAAAAGAAATTGCAATAAAGAATAGAAAAATAAAAAGATTAGAAAAAAACATTGAAGATATTAAAGCTTTGATGCAGAAACTGGTTGAGAAAGCTGAAGAAATCAAGCAAGAAACGCACAAGAAGCGTGGGCGACCTTCGAAGTCGGAAGTTATTCAATCTAAAATGGAAAACTATATCGAAGAAGACCAGGAGTGACGGTTATGATTATTTGTGAGAAGAGAACAAAGATAATATCTTGTAGAGTTCAACCTGAATTATTAATTCAGGTTCAAGAAAAGATAGATAAAATTAATGCTAATAAAAAGAAATACGAGAAAAATATCACAATATCCGACCTTTTGGAAGATAAATTGGTTAATTTTCTTGAAAATGTGAAAATGTAATACATTTTAATGCGAAATTGACAATTTAAAGACATTAAGTATCAAATCGAGTAATTAGTCAATAATGGTCGGTTTCGTGGCGTACAAACAACGAAAATTTGATAAAAATTTTAAGATTTTTAAACTTTATTAAATACACTGTAAAATTTATTAAATATTGATAATTTTAACAATAAAATTAGCATTTTTTAATATTCAAAAATATTTTAGGAAAAAACTACGGCAAAATTTTGCCGTAGTTAAGGAATTATATGAGAGCTTTACTTTTCAATAACTCAATATTAAGACAGGGAAGATGTATGGAACTGGGTCTTAGTTTAAGTGATGTAGCGTTATTTGATTATCTTTATCAATTATCGTTATCAACTACTAATACATATATAAGAACTAAAGACTTAATTGATGATGAGACTTATAAATTCACATTTTATGTTTACATTACATATAAAAAGATTATGGAAGATATGCCTATTTTAAAATGGGGAGAAAGGTCTATAAGAGATAGTTTGACAAAACTAGAACGATTAGGAATTGTAAAAAGATATAAATTTAATAATCAAGTTGTAAATTCAAAAGGTCACTTAATTATGCCTAATGCGAGATTACTATACTTGTCAATCGATCCAGAACCATTACTAGAATCAGAGTATTTAATACTTACAGGTCAAGATACATCTTTGAAGAATTTTGTAGCAAATCGTGATATTAACAGAAGTTATGAGCCTCATATTAAGATTAAGGATTACGAGTATATCTATCATAATCCAGGAATGAAGTTATCAGATTATAAATTAGATTCAGAAGCTGAAGAGAAGTTTAGTAGTCTATTTAGTAAAAATTTAAAAGCTTTAGTAACTAGTAAGACATATTCTTATTTTAATATGAGTGTAATTAAAATTATAGATAATGCTACCTTACAAATTAAATTTTTTAATAATAACACTATTAAATCAATTATACACTGTAGTTGTTACAAAATGGAGCAAGCAATTGTTGACGCATATAAAACTATTGAAACTCAAAAAATTATTTTAGAATATAAATAAAAAAACTGGTCAATCCAGTTTTTTTTGTTATATATTATATATGTTTTATTATACATATTATTATATACTATTAATTATACCTTTTATTTCGCTGGTATATATTACAGCCTCAGGACCCATAAGACCTATATCTGCCGAACCTGATATAAGTGCAGTCATAGAGACATTAGCACCACCGCCATTGGTAAGTTCAATATCAATGTTTTCTTCTTTAAAGTATCCTTTATTTATGGCTACATACATCGGTGCATAAAAAATGCTATGGGTTACTTCATTTACTCTTAACTTGTTGGCTTTTGAACAACTACAACCAGATAACATAATGCCAGCAGTCATAAATAATGCAATTAAAAGGTAAGTTAGTTTTTTCATATTTACTCCTTGTTTAATAATTTTTACCTAATCTATTTTATTCAAGTAATTAATTTAAAGTTAAAAAATGAAATAAATTGACTAATTTACCTATTATTAAAAGTTTAATGCTTGAAATTATAGTTACAATTTGTTATACTTATAAAGTATAAAAACCTTAAAGGGGATACTATGAATATTTTATTGGGCGCATTTGCAGATTTTATGCAATCTTATTTTGTTAATTTAGGAAAAATGATTAGATCAGTAGACATTATTATTGGTCTTTGTTTTGCTATTCTAGGCGTTGCTCTTACTGTACTTGCTAGACGTATTACCAGAATTATTAGAAAACGTAATGATATAGACGATAATGATACTGCATTAATAACCGTTAAAGTTATTGCTCTTGTGTGTATGCTTGTCGCATTTTTAATTTTAGTATTACAAACATTAGCATAAAAAGGAAATAACACATAATGGAAAAATCATTTATTGCTGCTGATCATGAAGCACAAATATATAAAAAATGGAAAGAAAAAAAATATTTTAAAGCCGATGAGAATTCGACTAAACCACCATTTACAATTATAATGCCACCACCTAATATTACAAGCAAACTTCATATAGGACATGCTTATGGCGATTCTATCATGGATAGTATTATTAGATACAAACGTATGCAAGGGTATGAAGCATTGTTGTTGCCAGGCACAGACCATGCTGCTTTGGCTACAGAAGTTAAGGTAGTAGAAAGACTTGCTAGCCAAGGTATCAAGAAAGAAGATATTGGACGTGATGCTTTCAAGTTGGAGATGGAAAAATGGTACGCTGAATACGGCGGTATTATTCTTAAACAATTTGAAAAAGTAGGCATTTCTTGTGATTGGGATAGATTGGCATTTACTTTAGACGAACCACGTTGTAAAAGCGTAAGACGTTCTTTTTATGATTTGTATCATAAAGGATTAATTTATCAAGGTACACGTATTACCAACTGGTGTACTACTTGTAAGACTGCTTTAAGTGATATTGAAGTGGATTATGAGAATGATAAGGGACATATTTGGCATATTAAATATCCTATAGAAAATAGTGATAAATATATCGTTGTAGCCACAACTAGACCAGAGACAATGTTTGGTGATGTTGCGGTTGCTGTTAACCCAAAAGATAAGAGATATAAACATCTTGTTGGTACTAATGTTATACTACCTATAGTTAACAAACCTATTCCTATCATCGCCGATGATTATGTTGATTTGGATTTTGGTACAGGTATGGTAAAAATAACTCCTGCACATGATCCCAACGACTTTGAAGTAGGAAAGAGACATAATCTTGAAATTATCAATGTTATTAATCTTGATGGTACTATGAATAGCAATGCAGGTAAGTATTGCGGATTAAAGAACCTAGAATGTAGAGAAAAATTAGTAGAAGAATTACAATCTTTAGGGTTAATGGAAAAGATTGAAAATTATTCTCATAATGTTGGACATTGCCAACGTTGTCATAATGCTCTTGAACCTATTGTTACAAAACAATGGTATGTTAAGATGGACGGACTTGCTAAACGTGCTATAGAAAAAGTAAAAGATGGCACAATTAAATTCCACCCAAAAAGATTTGAAAAGATATATTTCAATTGGCTTAATAATATAAGAGACTGGTGTATTTCTAGACAATTATGGTCTGGACATCGTATACCAGTGTTTACTTGTGACGATTGTGGTAATGAAATGGTTGAATTGGAAGACCCAACCGTATGTTCAAAATGTGGCTCTACACATTTAACACAAGATCCAGATTCTTTGGATACTTGGTTCAGTAGTGCATTATGGCCATTTAGTACTTTAGGTTGGCCTGAAAAGACTAAATCTTTAGAGAAATTTTACCCAACCAATTTAATGGTTACTGCATATGATATTATTTTCTTCTGGGTCGCTCGTATGATATTTAGTGGCTTGGAATATACAGATAAACAACCATTTAATGATGTTTTAATTCATGGACTAGTAAGAGATGAATTAGGCAGAAAAATGAGTAAAAGTTTGGGTAACGGTATTGACCCATTAGATGTTATTAACAAATATGGTGCGGATTCATTAAGATTTGCATTACTTAATGGTTCAAGTATCGGTATCGATTCAAGATTTAGTTATGAAAAAGCCGATAATGCAAGTAACTTTATTAATAAACTATGGAATGCAAGTAAGTTTGTTATTGATAATGTTAACAAAACATCAAATTTTGAAGTTAAACCACTAAATGAGTTAAAATTAAGCCTTGCAGATAAATGGATATTAACCGAACTTAACTCTACCATTAATTCAGTAACTAAAAGATATGATAAGTTTGATATTGGTATGGCTTGCGGTATCATATATGACTTTGTTTGGAATAAGTATTGTGACTGGTATATCGAAGCAACCAAACCTTATCTATATCAAGAAGGCGAACAACATAATGTTGCACTTAATGTTCTAGTATATGTTTTGGATAAGATATTAAAAATGTTGCACCCAGTAATGCCATTTGTTACCGAAACAATTTATCAAGAATTACCAGAACATGGCGAAAGTATTATGATTCAGGAATTCCCAAAATTTGATAAGGAATTAAACTTTACTTCTGCTCATAAAACTATGAATGAAGTAATCAATGTTGTTAGGGCAATTCGTAATGCTAGAAAAGAAATGAATGTTGCTGACAATGTAAAAACTAATTTGTTTGTAGAAACTTCTAATAAAGACATTAAGTCAGAATTAGAGTGTATTAAGAAATTGGCTAATGGTAAAGAAATATCTTTAATTAAATCTGTTGACCAATTACCTAATAACTGTACATCAATCGTTAATGATTTGTTAAAAATTTATATTCCTAATTCTGATATGGTTGACCCAGAAAAAGAGTTAGCAAGACTTAATAGTGAATTAGAAAAAACCAATTCGGAAATCGCTAGAGCAGAGCGTATGCTTAATAATCCGGGCTTTGTTGCTAGAGCACCTAAAGAATTAATTGAAGGCGAAAAAGCAAAGATTGTTAAGTACAACGAAATCAAGAATAATCTTCTTGATGCATTATCAAAACTAGAAAAATAGGGTACTATGCAATCATTGTTATTAATTTCTTAATTATTAAGTAATTAAGCCGATATTTTCAATTATGCATAATACTTATTTGGATTAAGATTTGTATATTTTTAACTAAATAAAAGATATAAAAAATCACTTCAATTGAGAAGTGATTTTTTGTTTATTACTTAATTGATAATATTCTATAATATTTTATTCTTTGTTGTTTTCGACATATTGTTTAAGGGCTTGTGCTAATTGATCAGGGCATGATGTAGTAGGTCTGCATTTTATTCCTTCTAATCTATTAATAACATCTTCTACTTTCATACCTTCAACCAATTTACTTACTCCAGTAGTGTTGCCAGTACAACCACCATAAAATTTTACATTGTATACTTTTCCGTCTATTATGTCAAAATCAATTTGTCTTGAACATACTCCATGTGTTTTGTAACTATACATATTTTACTCCTGATTATCTATAATTGTATCATATAAATATTCAAATATTGTAGCAGCATTTTCTTTCCACTTTTTGCAAGCCATGATAGCAGCATGCCTGTTAGGTGCTTTTAGTTTTATTTCTAGTAGTGGACTAGAAATTACTGGTTCTTTTATTTTTAAAGTAACAGTATGACTACCATCTGGATTTTTGATATATTCTGATACATATTCTTGACTACGTTTAAGATTCATTTTGTTTTCATTTATAAATTGTGAAATCTGTTCACGTAGACTCTGTGGTATACGGTTGTAGAAATTACTTAAACAGTTTCTACCATCTAGGGTAATACCATATCTGCATTCGCCATCATCATTATCTGTTTTGTATATAAAACCTACTTCCATAAGTTGCCACAAGATTTCTTTGCAGTCCATATAATTAATCCAATTATTACGACTTGTGCATATGTCGATAATATTGTTTTCTGTAAGTGGTATTTCCATTTTGTCTAGCAAAAACAATAATTTTAGTTTATTTATTGTGCTATCTTGAGTATATTCTAATGTTTTATCCATAGTTATTCCTTTATATTTATTGCAGTAATTAGTATAGCACATATATTTTTTTTCTACAATCAATCATTTTACTTTTATCTTTTTTAGATTAAGTTTTTATTTTAATTGCTTAAATTTTGTAAATTTACTATACTTAATTAGTGGAGTAAGCATTTTATTTTTGAAGGAGTCATAATGAAGTATCCAGAGACTGAAAATGTAAAAATTAAAAACTTTTTTGATGCTTGTAATGAGATGATTCAAGGCAGATTTATTTTGTCTGATATAAAAATATCAAAAATTCTAAAATCTATTGCTAATTCTGAAGTCTTATACAACTTATTTGCAAAAGTTTTGATGGATTTTAAATTTAAAGAAGAATTTGAAAATGCAAAAACCAATACAAAAGTTAATGGTGGTTATTTTGCTTTGCCTGATGATAAACAAAAGGCAATAGCATTAGTTTTTTGCTTGCTTCTAGAAGTTGATAATCAAAAGATGAATTTGCAAAACTTTGTTAATGATTATTTCTATAGCCCTGAAGGATATAATATTAGTTATAGCAATTTTTCATTAAGTATTCTTGTGCCATTTAAGGACAATGTCCTTGAACTTCTTGGCTGTGATGAGCAAGGTAATCCAGTTGAAACTGAAGAAGAAGTTGAAGAACCTCAAACAGAGACTGTAGTTGCTGAACCTGATCATAAGAAAAAGATATTGTTTGCCAATTTAACAAAATCCTTAAATGAACTTTTATCTGTGATTAGAAGAAGTCGTATAAATAGTGAAGATAAGGAAGAATTAGAGATTATTATTAGTGCTATTTATGAAGCCATAGAAATAGAAAACCTTAATATTATTAATGCTTTAACTATTCCGCTAGAACATATGATAGGTAGAAATAAACAAGTAAAATTATATTATAATGATTTTAAAGAAAGTCTAGTTCAATTTTATTATTTATAATTCAATAATTGGATTAAGTTATTTAATTTTTGCTTATAAAAAAGATTAAGTGTGTGCTTAATCTTTTTTTGTGATTATTAATATAATTTGTATTTAAAATATTTTAAAAAATAACAAGAGTAAGTAGGAAAGCGAGAATCATACTAATAATACAATGTGTGCATTTTTGTAATAAAAAAAACTTTATGTTTATGCCTGCTTTTTTAAGAAAAGTATAGGCTTGTAAATTTATTGATATCCCACCAAATGATATTAATCCACTTAATATGATTGCGTTTAAACTATTAGATAAATGACAAAGGCTTAAGTCGAGACAACCACGAGTAAGTTCAATTATTCCATTAAATATTGCTACAATTATATTGCTGTCAATTTGTAATGCTTTACTTATAATTAATGTAAGCGGGTATAAGATTTTAAAGTGATTAACAAGCGTAATTATCATAAAAAATACTGATATATAACCGCCTACTATCATTATTGATTTTATCGAAGACCACATACTTTCTTCTAGTATATTATTCTGTTTTTCTGATAATGTAGTAATTGTTGGCTTTGGTACAGTATATTTATATTTGCGATACAAAAGACCGTTAATTAAAGCACCTAAAAAATGTGAAAATAGTACTGTATAACCAATTAGTTTATTGTTGAACATTCCTATAGCAACAGTACCTAGTATAAATAGTGGGCCACTAGTACTAGTAAAGGTTGTAATTCTGTGTGCTTGTCCACTATCAATTATATTGTTTTCAACTAAATCACATACTATTTTTGCTCCTACAGGGTAACCTGAAACAATACTCATAAGATATACATAACCACTTATTCCGCTTGTGTTATATATTTTTTGTGTGATAGGAGAGATATATGTGCTTAAATAATTAATAAAATTAAGTTGACTTAAAAGTTTGGTAAAAAAAAGAAATGGGAACAATGCGGGTAATATATTTGTTGCCCATACTGTTATACCATTAAGACAAGCATTTATAGATACTTGCGGTGCTATTATCAATAATATAATAAGAATTATAAGGAATAATGACAATAATATTGCTGATTTTTTTAATTTCATATTTTTGCTTAACTACTTTGCCTATTTAAGATATAATACATAATAATATATGATTATAGGGATAGGTTTATGAAAGAAAAACTAGCACTAGTACTCAGCGGTGGCGGAGCATTGGGTATGGCACATTTAGGTGTGTTGCAAGCGTTAAAAGAGAATAATATAGTACCAGATATGGTTGTAGGTACATCAATCGGTGCTTTGGTTGGTGGTGTTTATTGTGCTGGCATACCACTAGAACGTATAGTGGAAGAAGCACAAAAAGTTAAAACTTCTAATTTGTACGATGTTAATCTGGATTTATCTGGTTTGTTAAGTGGACGTAGTGCCTTAAGAACTATTAAAAATATATTGGGTAATCAAGATTATTTAATAGAAAATTTACCTATTAAATATGGAGCAGTAGCAGTTGATATTGCAAAGGGCGAACAAGTATTGTTTACTCAAGGTTCATTACTTAATGCAATAAGGGCTAGTATAAGTGTGCCAGGAATTTTTGTACCATTAAAAATTGGCAATACAAGATATGTTGATGGCGGAGTGCTTAATAATTTACCTGAAGACCAAGCACGTAATATGGGTGCAGATAAAGTATTATCTGTATATTTATTAAGTGATTTTACTCCTTTTACTACACCAAAAACAGCAGTTCATTCTATAGCATTTAGTTGGTTTATTATGCAAAACGAGTTGGTTAAAAATAAAAAATGTTACGCAGATTATCGCATTAATTTACCATTAAAAGATTATAGACAATATATATTTAATAAAAAAGTCGCTACTGAACTTATTTCTATAGGTTATACAGAAACAATAAAACATATGGAAGAAATAAAGAAAGCATTAGATATTGAATAAAATAGAGAGCCACGGAAAATTCCGTGGTTCTTTCTTAAAAAAACACTATCGTACTTAAACTTACTTGTATGATAGTGTTTTTTATTAATTATAATTTAATACTTTTTGTAAGTAGGTCAGGAGTGTATTCAGGAATACTATTGTTTTTCCTTAACAACATATTATATATCTGATTAGCACGATCTTCTATGTTTGCTAATTCAGTATACAATGAGTTTGGTTGATTATCTACATTATTTACCCTAATAATCAAATTAGTGTTAGCGCTTACACTTTTTAATAGTTCTTCTCGGTCATTCTTAAATGCTAATACTTTAATAAATGGTAATATGTCTAAATCATAGATTGATTGTACGGTTTTTGCATTTATCTTTAATAAATTACCAAGAACTATTCTTTTAATACGAGTAAATGTATATCTTTTTGTTTTAACTTGTAGTAAGAAATCATTTAAGTCTTTTGTATTTTTGCTTACTTCATGGAATCTATTTTCTAGTCCTTCAGTTACATCAAATAATTTTTTTAATTCTTCTGTGGTTGATACTTTAAGAGCGTACATACAAAGGTTGTTAAATAGGGAAGTGTCTGGTAGTCCGAAAGTTTTAATTTCTTCTTTTAGAAGTGAATAACTAAATTTAGGTACAAGTTTTTTAATAGAATGCACACGATTAGTTTTATACAATTTTGCTCTAATTGCTGTTGCACTTGAATTTTTGCCTACTACTTCTTCAGAGTTATATTCACTCTCACCACGTGTAGTAAATACTGGTATTATTTTACTATTAGTTTTGATTAATGCTTTTAAATATTCTATAGCCAATATGTTGTTTGGTTGTTTTAGAATATTAGTAATTTCTGTAATCTCACTAAAACTTACTTCATCGTTTTTAATCAACTCTTCTATTGCTTTTTGTCTACTTACTACTAAAGAGTTGCCATCATTAAGATATTTTTTTAATTTTGTCTTATATGCTTTAGGCTCTTCAACTAGGAATTTTGCTAGTTCTTGCAATAGTTCTGGGTGTTTGGTTTCTACACCAAAGGCAAGGTGAGTAACATTCTCAAAACTGTTTGCGATTTTTACACCTGCTAATGCAAAGATTTCTGCAGTACTTGTAGAATATGCTGTAGGCATTTGAACTACAATGTCTGCACCTGCTTCTAATGCTATTCTTGCTCTAACATATTTATTAAGAATACAAGGTTCGCCACGTTGGGTAAAATTACCACTTAATATAATCATTATAGCGTCAGCACCACTTTGTCTTTTTGCATCTGTAATATGTTTAAGATGTCCGTAGTGAAAGGGGTTGTATTCGCTAATTATTGCACAAATTTTCATAATCAATCACCTGTTTTTAATTTACTAGTTTTTGTTAATATTATATAGTATTATATAATAATATTTTGTATTTTTGCAAAACAATAGTTAAAAAAAATAAATTTTTTGGAGTTTATATGGAAATAATGGGGTTAAATACGGCATTTGAAAAGAAATTATTGACCAATGCCAAGAAGAAATGTAAAACAATTGTTTTACCTGAAGCCGGAATTAATGAACAAGTTTTACTTGCCGGACTTATGTGTGCAGAAAATAAAATTGCTAAAATAGTTATGCTTGTAAGTGATAATACATTAATTGAAAAACATAAAGTTAAAGAGTCTGATTATTTAAGAGTGGTAGATATTAACACTAGTGAACTTTTACCTATGCTAGTAAACGCACTATATCTTAAACGTAAAGAAAAAGGTCTTACAGAAGATGGCGCTAGAGACTTGTTAAAAAATCCAATATATTTTGGTACAATGATGGTAGAACTTGGGCTTTGTGATGGTCAAACTGGTGGCGCAACATATACATCTGCTGACGCATTAAGACCTGCATTACAGATAATAAAAGGAAAGACTCCACAATCATTGATTTCAAGTTATATGATAATGATTTCTGATGATAAAAAATATGGCGATAATGGAGTTATATTACTATCTGATTGTGGACTTAATGTTAATCCTACTGCTGATAATTTATGTCAAATTTGTTTTGACACAGTTAATTCGGCTAGAAATATTGCTGGATTCAAGAATCCTATTGTTGCAATGTTAAGTTATTCTACATTAGGTAGTGCAGAAGGAGATAGTGCTATAAAAGTTCGTACAGCGACTCAATTAATTAAAGAAAAAAATCCAGATTTTATTGTGGACGGCGAAATGCAATTTGACTCGGCTGTAGTACCATCAGTATGTGCTAGAAAAGCACCTAATAGTCCAGTTAAAGGCAATGCAAATGTGTTCATATTCCCAGATTTGCAAAGTGGTAATATTTCATACAAAATTATTCAACGTTTGGCTGGATTTAAGTGTATCGGACCTATTACTCAAGGATTTAGAAAACCAGTTAATGATTTAAGCCGTGGAGCCGATGCAAATGAAGTTGTAAGAGCAATTGCAATTACTGCGTTGCAGTGTGATTAGTTTTGTTGTAAAATTTTAAAAAGTATGCTAAAATTAATATCGATATTAAAAAGGGGAAAGGATTAATTATTTATGAAAATTTTAGTTTTGAATGCTGGTAGTTCCAGTCTTAAATTCCAATTACTTAATATGGATAACGAAAGTGTTATTGCTAAAGGTAATGCGGAAAGAATAGGTATTGACGATTCATTTTTGACTTATAAAGCCAATGGTAAAGCCATTACTACTAAATATGTTATGCCTACTCATGTAGAAGCAATGAAGTATATTTTACAAGCATTGACAGATAAAGAAAATGGCGTAATTAAGAGCGTTAACGAGATTTCTGGTTTTGGTCATCGTATTGTTAATGTTGGTGAAGATTATTTTGACAGTGTTATTGTTACTCCAGAAGTTTTGGAAGATTTCCGTAGTAAAAAAGATTTCTCACCATTACATGTTCCAGGTGCAATTTCTGGTATAGAAGCATGTTTTGCTATAGCACCAAAAATTAAAAATGTAGCAGTTTTTGATATTGGATTCCACAAGACATTGCCTGATTTTGCATATAGATATGCAATTCCTAAAGATGACTATGAGAATTTAAAAATACGTAGATATGGTGCTCATGGAACAAGCCATCGTTATGTTTCTCAAGAATGCGCAAAATTGTTGGGTGGTGCACAAGATACAAAGATAGTTACTTGCCACTTGGGTAGTGGTAGCAGTATGTGTGCTGTTGTTGATGGTAAGAGTTTTGATACTTCTATGGGATTTACTCCATTAGAAGGATTAGTTATGGGTACAAGAAGCGGAGATATTGACGCATCTGTTGTTGGTTATCTATGCAATAAAAAAGGTATGAAAGTTGACGAAGTAGTTAATTACCTTAACAAAAAGAGCGGTATGCAAGGTATTTGTGGATACAGCGATATGCGTGATGTAGAAGCAAATTTGGATAACCCAGATTGTAAATTAGCATTTGATATGTTGTGCTATAGAGTAACTAAATACATAGGTGCTTATGCTGCTGCTATGGGCGGACTAGATGCTATCGTATTTACTGGTGGTATCGGTGAACGTGATCCTATGGTTAGAGCAAGAGTTCTTGATGGATTAAAATTCTTGGGTGTTGATTATGATAAAACCAATAATCCTAATGTGTTTGGCGATTTTGGTGAATTAAGCACAAAAGATAGCAAAATCAAAGTATATGTAATACCTACTAATGAAGAGTTGGTTATCGCAAGAGAAACACTAGATTTGATTAAATAATTAAAAAATAATTAATATTATAATTGACAAATATATAATATTGTTCTATACTTTGTAAGCAATTTAAAAATTTATTAGGAGGTGCTATTTATATGGCAGTACCAAAGGGAAAGGTTTCTAAGGCAAGACGTAATTCCAGAAAAGCAAACTGGAAAGCTTCAACACCTTCTATTGTTGAATGTCCACATTGTCACGAACTTGTTGCTCCTCATAGAGTATGTCCAAAATGTGGATACTATGACGGCGTAGAAGTTAAAAAAGTTGGCAAGGAAAAAAAGGAAACTAAGTAATAGTTAAAAATATTTAATTAGTAAAAATTCGCACTTAAGGTGCGATTTTTTATTGCCAAAAATGGCTTTTTTGACCGAAAAGTTGCAGATTTAGAAAAAACTTTGTTTATTTGATTTTTATAATTAAAGAAATATGATAAAATTATAATTGATAAATTATGATTGGAGTTAATATGACAAAAATTGTTGTTGATGTTAATGGTGGAGATTATTCTCCCGTAGAACAAATTTTGGGAGCAGTAAAGGCTGTTAATAATATTAAAGATTTAAGTATTGTATTGTGCGGTGATAAGGCAGAAATTGAAATAGTATTAGCAACTACTAGTGCTGATATGTCAAGGATCGAGATAGTAAATGCACCAGATACTATTACAAATATGGATGTACCTACTGTAGCAATTAGACAAAAGACTGAAAGTTCTTTGTATCAAGCCTATGAACAACTAAAGAATAACGAAGAAGTGTGTGCTTTAGTAAGTTCCGGCTCTACAGGTGCAGTTCTTACAGGTGCTTTTCTAAAGATTGGACGTATTAAAGGTGTATCTAGACCAGCATTGTGTCCTATATTGCCTACTGTTGATAGGGAAGATGGTCAAGTTGCTATTACAGATAGCGGTGCTAATGTAGATTGTAAACCTATTAATTTGGTTCATTTTGCTATTATGGGTAATGCGTATTTGAAGTATGTTTATGGGGTGGAAAATCCACGTATTGCATTACTTAATATTGGCACAGAAGAGAAAAAAGGAAATGAGTTAACTCATGATACTTATCCAATGTTTAAGAAATTGGAGAATATTAATTTCGTAGGAAATATGGAAGGAAGAGACCTTTTAAGTGGAGATGTAGATTTAGTAGTAGCAGATGGTTTTAGCGGTAATGTACTTCTTAAATCTGCTGAAGGCGCAGTTCTTAACCTTATGAAATTATTAAAAACCGAGATAAAATCTAGACCATCGTCAATGTTTGGTGCATTATTTATGAAAAAGACTTTCAAGAGTTTAAAAAATAAGATGGACTATAACAAACGTGCAGGTGCTGTATTATTGGGTTGTAAGAAGATTGTAGTTAAGTCTCACGGAAGTAGCAAGGCTGAAAGTATTTATCAAAGTATTTTGCTTGCATACAATATGAATAAGGCTAATTTGTGTCACATTATTGAAGAAGAAATAGGAAAGGTTAATGTAGATGCTGATGAATAATTATAGTGAATTAGAACAGCAGTTGGGACACAAGTTTAAAGATATAAACTTGTTAATACGTGCATTAACTCATAGTTCTGCGTCCAGCACTGATAATTATGACCGTATGGAGTTTTTAGGTGATAGTTTATTATCTGTGTTTGTTGCAGAATATTTATATGACAATTTGGCTAAACCCGTAGGTTATATGAGTGTTTTAAGAAGTCAATTAGTTTCTACCCATGCATTAAGTAAGATTGTTATAGATAATGGCTGGACAAAATATATCATTTTCGGTGGTAGTATTTTGGGTGCACATAATATGGCTAAAAAGAGCCTTGCCGATGTGTTTGAAAGTATAACTGCTGCTATTTATCTTGATTCTGGCTTTGAAGAAACTAAAAAATTTGTAACAAAATTTGTTCTTTCAGGAATTAATACTACTATTGATACAGATTTTAAAACAAAGTTGCAAGAAAAATTGGCATGCATTGACAATACCTTGTCCATTAAGTATGTGGAGTTAGAACATAATGGACCTAGCCATGATATGACATTTAAGATGGGACTATATATTAATGACAGATTGGTTGAAACTTCTATAGGTAAGAGTAAAAAAGAAGCCGACCAAAATTGTGCAAAAATTGCATACGAAAATATATGTAAATATGGATTGGAAAAATATTTTAAATAGTTATCTAACATTTGGAGGAATTAACTTTGAATTTTAAGCAGATAGAAATGGTCGGTTTTAAATCATTTGCTGACCCTATTAAGATTACTTTTGACAATGGTATTACCGCTATCGTAGGACCTAATGGGTGCGGTAAGAGTAATGTAGCCGATGCTATTAGATGGGTATTAGGTGAGCAGAGTAGTAAGATGCTTCGTGGTACTAATATGCAAGACGTTATTTTTAAAGGAACAGAAAAAAGAAAGAGTATGTCTTTCTGTGAAGTTTCTTTGCTTTTTGATAACTCTAATAAAGTATTTAAATCCGAATACGATGAGATTTGTATTACTCGTAAATTGTATCGTAGTGGTGAAAGTGAGTATATGCTTAACCATACTACTTGTAGATTAAAAGATATTATAGAGATTTTGCATGATAGTGGTATCGGTAAAAGTGGATATAGTATAATTGGACAAGGTAAAGTCGAAGAAATTATTAACTCAAAACCTATTGACAGACGTGCTATTTTTGAAGAAGCCGCTGGTATTGCCGGCTTTAAAGCAAAAAAAGTTGATGCTGAAAGAAAATTGGAACGTACTAGAGATAATTTGGTACGTATTACCGATATTGTTTCTGAAATTGATAGACAACTTAAACCATTAAGACATCAGGCTGAAGTTGCTAAAAAATACCTTGAACTAAAAGAAAAATTAAAATCTTTAGAAGTTAATGCGTATATTTATCAATATGATTATGCGGCTTCTAATAAGGCAGAAATTGAAGAAAAAATCAATGCTATTTTAGAAGAACTTAACTTAAGACAAGGTAAACTTGACCAAGTAATTTTGGATTACAACAATACTTTTGATAAAGTAAATACTATTGATAATGATATTACTAAAGTTCGTGATACCATTCTTAATATTACAGTTGAATTGGAAAAACAGGCTGGACAAGCCAATTTAATTAATGAAAAAATCCAAACAAGACAACTTGAAGCAAAAAGATTGCAAGATGATCTTGAAAAATTGACTAAAAACGATGAAGTATTTAATCAAGAATTAAACAATAAGAAGAGCGATATTTTAACAAAAAAATCAAGACTAAATCAATTGGAAAACACTATAAAAGAAGTTACTGTTAATTATGATCAGATAAATAGTGAGATTACAAAAAGTGAAGATGATGCTAAAGAAACCCAAAGGAAATTATTTGAAACCTTAAGTAAATTGGGTGATGTTAAGGCGCAAATTAGTGCATTAAATGCCGAAAAAACCACATATTCTGAACAATTAAAGAATCTTGAATCCAACTTGGTTAATGTTAAATCTAAACATGCTGAAAGTAAAAACAATGTTGAAAATTGCAAGAATGAAGTTGCTAAACTTGACAATAATCGTAATCAATTAAATTTAGTTGTTAACAACCATATTCAAGAACAATCCAAACTTGACCAAGAATATAAACAAGCAGAAAATAATTTTAATACTATTAACTCCAATATTATATCTTTGCAACATCGTAAAAAGATGTTAGAAGATATGCAAAGAGAATATGAAGGTTTTACTGGTAGTGTTAAAAGACTTTTAACTGATGCTGAAAATAATGCCAATCTAAAAAGCAAAATAGTTGGTGTTTTGGCTTCATTGATTAAAGTTCCTCAGATATATCAAGCCGCTATAGAAATGGCTTTGGGTAATGCTGTACAAAACATTGTTACTCATAGTGATGATGGTGCTAAAGAACTTATTAATTATCTAAAACAACGTGAATATGGTAGAGTTACATTTTTACCTATTAACACTATTAAAGAACGTTATTTTGATTCAAGTTATAGACCACTTCTAAAGACTGCTGGAGTATATGGTATTGCTAGTGAACTTATTTCTTATAATGACAATATTAGCAAAGTTGTATCCAATTTGTTGGGTGGTACAGTAATTGTTGATAATATGAATACTGCTATTTCTATTGCTAGACAAAGTAGATATAGTTTTAGAATAGTTACATTAGATGGTGATGTTATTAATCCACAGGGTAGTATTACTGGTGGTAGTAAAAAATCTCAAGTTGCCAACTTGCTTTCTAGAGAAGCAGATATTGAATCTTCTGCAAAAGCAATTGATAAATTGATTGCTGAAAAGAATCAAGTTATTAAGTTGATGGAACAACTATCGACCAAATTAACTGCCGTTAATGAAATAATTAAAAATAAAAGTAACGAACTTCGTAATGTTGAAATTAGTTTGGCTACAGAGAATGAAAGACTTGAAAAATATCAATCTATATCTCAAGATTTAGAAACAGAAACTAATTCAATTAGTGGTGAAATCGCAAAAACCAAACAGATGATTGAAGCCATAACTAATGAAGTAAATAAGATTAACAATACAGAAAACTTGGAAGAAAATCCAACTGAAACATTAGAAGAAAACAATAATCAATTTGCACAAATGCGTGCAAAACGTGATAAGTATTCAAGCGAAATTACTAACTTGAAAGTTGAAATTGCTTCTATTTCAAGTGAAATATTAAGTCTTGAAAGTGATATAGAACGTATCAATTTTGCATTATCTAATAATACAAAAATGATAGAAGAAACCAAGAGTGCAATCAGTGAAAATAACACTCAATTAGAAGCACTTAATAATATGGCTGTTGATACTAAAGATGGTAAAACATCAGATGTTGATATTAGTCAATTAAACAATGCAAAACAAGAATTAGAAAATCTTACAAACAAAAAATATAATCTTCAAAGCGAGTTAAGAAAACTTGAAGAAGAACGTATGGTGTTAAGCAACGAAGTTAACAAACTTCAAGATAAGAAACATCAACAAGATATTAATTTAAGTAAGATAGATACAGATATAGAAACTTTGCAAGAACGTGTATGGACAGAATATGAACTTACATATAATACTGCACAAGAATATAAACTACCAGAATTTGACGTAAAACAGGGACTTTTAGACATAAACACCCTACGTCGTGATATAAACAAGTTGGGTAACGTTAACGTTAATGCTATTGAAGATGTTAAATTGCTTGAAGAACGTCATGGTAATTTGTATGTTCAAGCGCAAGATTTAATTAAAGCAGAAGATGATTTAAAACAGATTATTAAAGACTTGTCAGATGAAATGACTGCTAGATTTGATGATGCGTTTAATCAAATCAATACCAACTTCGGTATTGTATTTAAAGAACTATTTGGTGGTGGGAGTGCAAAACTTCAATTAGTTCAATACGAAGATATGCCTGAAGCAGGTGTTGATATTGTGGCAGAACCACCAGGTAAAAAATTAAGTAATATTACCTTGCTTTCTGGTGGAGAAAAATCTTTAACTGCTATAGCAATTTTGTTTGCTATATTAAGATTGCACCCAATACCATTCTGTTTGTTGGACGAAATTGAAGCGGCACTTGACGAAGCCAATGTTGCCAGAGTTGCTGCTTATCTTCAACGTTATTCTGAAGAAACACAATTTATTGTTATTACTCACAAAAAGCCAACAATGGAACATGCCGATGCTTTGTTTGGTGTAACTATGGAAGAAAAAGGTGTAAGTAAAGTTGTTTCTGTTAAACTTACTGATGCTATAAAAGCAATAGAGGAGAACTAATATGGGATTCTTTTCAAAACTTTTTTCTGGATTGAAAAAAACTAAAGATGCAATTGCTAACAAAATCAATTCTATTTTTGTAGGCGAATTAGATGACGACTTTTATGAAGAGTTAGAGTATATTCTTATCAGTTCTGATATTGGTGCTGATGCTACCGAACAATTAATAACTGAAGTTAAAAAAACTGCTAAAAAATCAAAAGTAAAAACTGCAGATGAATTTAAACAGATATTGCGTGAAGCAATGGAAGATATGTTAAATAGTGTTGAAGATGACGAGTTTGACTATCCAGTATTAATTAGTTTTGTTGGAGTTAATGGAGTTGGTAAGACTACTGCTATTGGTAGACTTGCACACAAATTTAAAGAAGACAAAAAAAGTGTATTAATGGTGGCAGGAGATACATTCCGTGCTGCTGCTAGTGACCAGTTAACCGAGTGGGCAAAAAGAGCCAATGTCCGTATTGTTAAGTATACTGAAGGTGCAGACCCAGGTGCTGTAGTATTTGATGGTATTAGTAGTGCTAAAGCCAAACATGATGATGTGGTACTTGTAGATACCGCTGGTAGACTTCATAATAAAACCAATCTTATGGAAGAACTTAAAAAGATTTCTAAAGTTATTGGTAGAGAGTGGAATGGCGACTATAAAAATTATTTAGTTATAGATGCAACTACAGGTCAAAATGCATTATCACAAGTTGAAATGTTTAATGAATGCATAGGTATTGATGGCATTGTATTAACCAAACTTGATGGTACTGCTAAAGGTGGTATAGTTTTTGCTATAGCAAAAGAATACGGTATACCTGTTAAATATGTCGGTGTAGGTGAAGGACTAGACGATATTGTTAAATTCGATGCTAAAGAATTTGTCGAAGGTATTATATAATAGTTCTATTTTAACTAACAATATTTAATAATATATAATTATAATAAGAGTGTGATTAAATATCACATTCTTTTTTATCTAGAAAATATCAATTAATTGTTGACATTATAATAATAATATGTATAATATATCTGTAAAGTAAAAATACTTTACACAATAGGTTGTAAATATGACTTTAGACGAAACAATTTATATTAGTGAACTTTATAATATTTATGGCGAATTGCTTACAGCCAAACAATCTGAAATATTAGAAAATTATATTTTTGATAATTTAAGTTTGGGCGAAATTGCACAGATATTTAATATATCAAGACAGGCTGTTTTAGATTCTATTAATAAATCTGTATCGTTACTTAATAAATACGAGGCTATTCTTAAGATAAAGTCCAATAATTTAAAAGTTACTGAAGTTTTGAAAGAAGTTAAAGACAATGTTACAGATGAAAAATTGATTAATAAGATTAATAATTTATTAGAAACTTTATAAAGGAGAAGTTATGGCTTTATTTGGGTCCTTAAGCGAAAAATTATCGCACGTGTTTTCTAAATTAACTAAACACGGTGTACTTACTGAACTTGAGATAAAGAATGCAATGAGAGAAATTAGACTTGCGTTACTAGAAGCAGATGTTAATTATCTTGTTGTTAAAGATTTGGTTTCTAAAATTTCTGAAAAATGTAGTGGCGAAAGGGTATTAAAGAGTTTAACTCCTGGTCAACAAGTTATAAAAATCGTTAATGAAGAACTTACTGCATTAATGGGAAGCACTAATTCTAAACTTACTATTGCTAGTAAACCACCTACAATTATATTAATGTGTGGTTTGCAGGGTGCAGGTAAAACTACTATGTGTGGTAAACTTGCAAAAATGTTGAAGAAACAAGGCAAGAAACCATTATTAGTTGCATGTGATATTTATAGACCTGCGGCAATTAATCAATTGAAAGTTGTTGGTAAATCAGTTGATGTTGAAGTGTATGAAGAAGGTACACAAAAACCTAGCAAAACAGCAACCAATGCACTTAAATATGCTGAATCTAAAGGCTATGATGTAGTTATTGTTGATACTGCTGGTAGATTACATATTTCTACCGAACTTATGGACGAGTTAAAAGAAATAAAGAAAGCAATCAATCCTACCGAAATTTTGCTTACTGTAGATTCGATGACTGGTCAAGATGCTGTAACAGTAGCAGAAGGTTTTAATAACGACTTGGATATTACCGGTGTTATATTAACAAAACTTGATGGTGATACAAGAGGCGGTGCAGCATTAAGTATTAAAGCGGTTACAGGTAAACCTATTAAGTTCTGTGGTATTGGAGAAAAAATGGACGATATCGAACCATTCTATCCAGACCGTATGGCTTCAAGAATTCTTGACATGGGTGATGTGCTTACTCTTATCGAAAAAGCACAAACAACAGTTAATGAAGAAGAAGCAAAGAAATTAGAAAAGAAATTTAGAGAAAATTCATTTACATTTGAAGACTATCTTGTCCAATTTGACCAAGTAAGGAAAATGGGCAATATTGCAGATATAATTAATATGATTCCGGGTGCAAGTAAGTTTAAACTTAATGCTAATATGCTAGATGAAAAACAGATTGCACGTAATAAGGCGATTATTCAAAGTATGACACCTTATGAAAGACGTAATCCAGATGTTATTAAGGGTAGTCAGAAAAAACGTATTGCCATGGGCAGTGGTACATCTATTCAAGAAGTTAATGCATTGTTAAAGAATTTTTATCAATCAAAAGAACTTATGAAACAGATGTCTAATAATAAAGGGCGTTTTAGAATGCCATTCTAATTAAGGTTTTTAGATTTTTTTAATAAAAAAAATTGTATATACAAAATTTATAAAGGAGAAAATGATATGGCAGTTAAAATTAGATTAACACGTTTGGGAGATAAAAAATCACCATTTTACCGTGTAGTTGTTGCTGATTCTAGAACTTCTAGAGATGGTAAAGTTATCGAAAAATTAGGCACATATGATACAAAAACTGATCCTGCAACAGTAAAAATTGATACTGAAAAAGCAAAAGATTGGTTATCAAAAGGTGCTCAACCTACCGAAACTGCAAAGACAGTTTTAGTTAAGGCTGGCGTTTTGGAAGCAAGTACTAAAAAGACCGCTCCTAAGTCTGACAAAAAGAAAAAACAAGCATAGTTTTTAGGAGATAAATATGGAACAATTAATTAGTTACATTGTTAAGTCTTTAGTAGATAATCCAGAAAAAGTAGAGATAACTACCGAAAACGAAAGTGAAAAAGTAGTTATTGTTAGGGTTGTAGTTGACCCATCTGATTTAGGAAAAGTAATTGGTAAGGGTGGAAAAATTGCCAACTCTATCCGTACAATAATTAAATCTGCTAGTGCTAAATCTGGTAGACGTTTTATTGTAAAAATTTCCGAATAATTAGCAACAGTATAATACACTGTTAATAAATTTTTAATAATATATAAAAGTGCTTGTAACTAGCACTTTTTTATTTTGTTATTTAATAATATTATGCTAAACTATTATAAAAGTATAGTACTTTGCAAAATACATAAATCTCCCTTTATATAGGGATTATAAGGAACTAATTATGCAAAAAATTGAATTAGGTACAATAACCAAACCACAAGGTTTAAAAGGTGAATTTAGGATTAAACAAAATGATGGTGTAATCTCGTTATTGTCTAAATTACATAATGTAGAAATTAATAATCAAATGTATAACATTGTATCGGTAAATGATAGGGGTGGATTTTTAGTTTTTAAGACTAAAGAATTTACATCTATTGATGATGTGGAAAAGTTGCGTGGATACAAAATTTATACCTTTGTTGATGATGATACTTTTAATGCAATTAATAATAATAACGGCTATCAAATTATGGCTAATGGAAAGACTATTGGCAGAATAGTTCAAGTCGATAACTATGGTGCTACAGATATTTATACACTTGATAATGGTTCTACATTGGCTGTAGTGCCACATCTTATAATTAATGTTGATGATAACGAGAAAATTGTTACAGTAGATGCGGAGATATTGAAAGGAGTTATTGTATGAAAATAACTATTCTTACATTATTTCCAAAAATGTTTGATGCATTAAATGAAAGTTTGATAGGTAAGGCTATTAACAAAGGGTTACTAGATATAGAAGTTGTTAATTTTAGAGACTTTTCATTGGATAAACATAAAAAAACTGACGATTATGCCTTCAGTGGTGGAGCAGGTATGGTATTGACCCCACAGCCTATTTATGATGCGATTCAAAGTGTACTTACTCCAGAAAGTTATGTAGTCTATATGTCTCCAAAAGGTACTCCACTTACCCAGAATAAAGTTAAACAATTGGCACGTGAAATTAAACATTTAATTATTATTTGTGGTCACTATGAAGGATTGGACGAACGTATTATTACTTTGTGTGTTAACGAACAAATTAGTATAGGTGATTTTATTCTTACTGGTGGAGAGATACCTGCATTGGCTTTAGTAGATTCAGTTAGTAGATATGTAGATGGTGTACTTCACAATTCAGAAAGTGTAGAAGATGAAAGTTTTTCTGACGGATTGCTTGAATATCCACAATACACACGTCCACAAGAATTTATGGGGTTAAGAGTACCTGATGTATTACTTAATGGTAACCATAAAGAGATTGCAAAGTGGAAACAAGAACAAAAAATATTAGAAACTAAAAAATATAGACCAGATTTATTAAATAAAAAGGATTAATTATGATTATTCAATGGTTCCCAGGGCATATGACTAAAGCCCTACGAATGATGGAAAAAGAAATAAAAATTGTAGATGCAATTATATATGTTTTAGATGCTAGAGCACCTTATTCTTGTGTTAATCCAAAATTAAATAGCATTATTGGAGATAAGCCTATTATTTACGTGCTTAATAAGTGCGATATGGCTGATCCAACTATTACCAAAGAATGGCAAGCATATTTTTCTAACATTGGACATACATGCATTATGCTTAATTCGACTGAAAGTGGGACTGCTAAAAAAGTAGAAACTGCCATAAGAAATGCATTATCAACAAAAATTGAAAGACTTAAATCTAAAGGTATTAATTTTATAATGCGTGCTATGGTTCTAGGTGTGCCTAATAGTGGTAAAAGTACGCTGATTAACAATTTATGTGGAGTTTCTAAAGCAATTACTGGAGATAGACCGGGAGTTACTAAAGGTAAACAATGGGTAAAAATTGCTAGTGGCATAGAAATATTGGATACTCCGGGTACATTGTGGCCTGCATTTGATAACAATGTTGTGGCACATCATTTGGCTTACATTGGTTCTATAAAGGAAGAAGTATTAGATATTCCGAGTTTAAGTTTGGATTTTATAGAAGAAATGTGTTCTATTGATCCATCAATTTTAACCACAAGGTACAATATAACTATTGAAACCGATGACGAACCTGTTATGATTTTAGAAAATATCTGCAAAAGTCGTGGCTATTTGCTTAAACGTAATGAATTAGATTATGATAGGGGTGCATTCGCACTAATTAATGATTTTAAAAGTAATAGACTTGGTAAAATTTCATTGGAAAAAGTGTCCGATATTAAAAAATTAAAAGTTAAGGACAGGTTAAACCAAGATGCTTGATTATGAATTAAAATTTAACAATACTACTTACAAATTAATTGCTGGTGTTGATGAAGCAGGACGTGGACCACTTGCTGGACCTGTATGTGTTGCTGCTTGTATTATGCCCTTGGATAGTGAAAGCATAATTGATGGAATTAACGATAGTAAAAAATTAACCGAGAAAAAACGTGAAGAATTGTATGATAAAATAATTGATACTGCTATCAGTTATCATATTGAACTTATTGACGAAAATGTTATAGATGAGATAAATATCCTTAATGCAACCAAAATGGGCATGAAAAGGGCAATTGAAGGGTTAAAAACTAAACCTGATATGGTATTAATTGATGCTGTACCGCTAGACATTGATATATCAAGTGAGAGTATTATAAAAGGCGATGCTAAAAGTTATAATATTGCTGCTGCTTCAATTCTGGCTAAAGTTACTCGTGATAGATTAATGGTTGAACTTGATCGAATTTATCCTGAATATAATTTTAAGAAACATAAAGGTTATGGGACTAAAGAACATATAGACAATCTTAAAAAATATGGTAAATGTCCAATTCATAGATTATCTTTTATAAAAAATTTTGTAGGTGACCATGAATAATTTAGGTGTTGATGGTGAAAAAATGGCTAGAGAATATCTTGTAAAACATAAATATAAGATATTGGATACCAATTATTCTAATACAATAGGTGAGATAGATATAATCGCCAAATATAAAAAGATTATTGTCTTTGTTGAAGTTAAACATAGACATAGTACACAATATGGATTGCCTAGAGAAAGTGTAACTTTATATAAACAAAATAAAATCAGACAAGTAGCATTAGCATATTTAAAGTATAAAAACTTAATTGATAGTCCAATAAGATTTGATGTGATTGATATTTTGGGCGATGAGATTACTCACATAATTAATGCATTCTAATTATGACTTAAAAAAGCGAAAATCCGAAATATTTGCGAATATTTTGCAAAAAATACTTGTAATAATAATATTGATATGTTATTATTATTTAGTGACTTCGGTTGGTCCGCTGATTTATATGAATTTGAGTCATGAACAACTAATATAGTATAGGAGGAATTGTAAGTCATGAACTTAATCGATTTAATTGAAAAAGAAAATTTAAAACCTGAACTACCAGAATTTGGTATTGGTGATACTGTTAAAGTATTTGTTAAGATTGTTGAAGGAGATAAGGAACGTCTTCAAGCATTTGAAGGTGTAGTTATCGCTAAAAAACATTCAAGTGTAAGAGAAACTTTTACAGTTAGACGTGTTTCTTTTGGTGTTGGTGTTGAGAAAACTTTCCCATTACACAGCCCACGTATCGATCATATTGAAGTTCTTAAGAAAGGTAAAGTTAGACGTGCTAAATTATATTACCTACGTAATCTTTCTGGTAAGGCTTCAAAGATTAAAGAGAAACAAACATCTAAAGTTGAAGAATAATAAAAATGCCGCATTCATATGCGGTTTTTTTATTGTTATGATATATTTTTTATGTGCTTAAATAATTAATAAAATTGAATGGTTTATTTTTTATAGTTCTATTAAGATGTTTATGTGAAATTTTCATTAAAGCATATATTTAATAATTTTATTATAAGTAAAATGTTGTAAGACTTATAATAAAAATCAATTGATGTTTTTTTATGTGTAGACAATGCGATTAGTTGGTTTTGTATATATTATTATTTATATATATATAATTAAATATTATACATGCTAGCATTTTTGTTGTTAAAACTTAATAATTTTGCTATCATTATTAACGTACTATTTTAAATATGCTAGTACATTTTGAAGGAGTTGTTATGCTTTCAATTATTAAAAGTTTCGGTTTAACAGGTATTACTGGTTACTGTGTAAGTGTAGAAATTGATATTAATCAGGGATTGCCTAGTTATGATATAGTTGGATTAGTCGGCACGGCTATTAAAGAAAGCAAAGAGCGTGTTAGAAGTGCTATTAAGAATAGCGGTTATAATTATCCAATTAACAAAATTACTATCAACCTAGCACCTGCTAGTACTAAAAAAGAAGGTCCAATTTATGACTTGGCTATTGCTATGGGTATATTATCAGCAACTAATCAAGTTAAAATTGATAAAAGCAAAAATTATGTATTTTTAGGAGAGTTATCCTTAAATGGTACATTAAGAAAGATTAATGGCGTGTTACCCATTTTAATTGCTGCTAAACAAGAAGGATTTACCAACATTATTATCCCATATGATAATCGCAACGAAGCGAGTTATTTAAGTGGTATAAATGTTTATGCTGTAAAATCCTTAAGACAAGCAGTTCAATTCTTAAACAACGAATTAAATATTGAAAAAGTTGAATATATTGATTATAACGAAACTGTTAATAATTATAATAGCCCATACAATTTTAAAAATGTCAAAGGACAAAACAATGCTAAACGAGCATTAGAAATAGCAGCCGCAGGTGGACATAATTTGTTAATGATTGGACCACCAGGTTCAGGCAAAACATTATTGGCTAAATGTTTTCCTAGTATATTACCAAAACTAACTTTTGAAGAAGCACTTGAAGTTACCAAAATCCACAGTGTAGCGGGAGTATTAGATAGTGCTGTGGGTATAGTGTGCTCTAGACCATTCCGTTCTCCACACCATACAGCAACTACAGTAGCCTTAACAGGTGGTGGTAGAAATGCTAAACCAGGTGAAATAAGCCTTGCGCATAATGGTGTGTTATTTTTAGATGAACTTCCAGAGTATTCTAGGCAATCAATAGAGACATTGCGTCAGCCATTAGAAGATGGTGTAATACATGTATCACGTATAGATAACACTGTAGAATATCCAGCCAATTTTACATTGATTGCTAGTATGAATCCTTGTCCTTGTGGTAATTATGGTAATAAAGAAAAAGTATGTAAATGTACACCACAACAAATTCATAAATATCTTTCAAAATTATCTGGGCCATTAATGGATAGAATTGATATGCAAATCGAAGTAGATAATGTTAAATTTAGTGATTTGAACAGTGAATTTTTAGAAGAAAGTAGTGAAGTTGTAAAAGAACGAGTAGATAAAGCAAGACAAATTCAACTTAATAGATATGCAAGCAGTAGTAATTATAGCAATGCTAAAATGAACGATGTCCAATTAAAGAAGTATTGTAAATTAGATAAAGAAAGTGAAGATACTCTTAAACTAGCATTTGAAAGTTTTGGATTAAGTGCTAGAGCATATAGTCGTATACTTAAAGTTGCTCGTACTATTGCTGATTTAGATGGTAAAGAGAATATAGAACTTGAACATCTTATGGAAGCCATATCGTATAGAACATTAGATAAAAAATATTGGAATAATTAAAAAATGTTAAATAGTAAAGAAAAAGTAGTATTGTATTTAAGTACATGTAGTTATATTAGTTATAAGAAACAAATGTCTATCATAGAAAATATCGAGTTAACTAATATGTTTAATGACTATGAATTGTTTGTATCAGATATTAGTTCATACATAGACAGTACTGAATTAAAACAATTTGAAGAAGAGTATGATGAATACAAGTTTAATTCATATATAAATAATTTAGAAAAATCTAATATAAGGGTAATTACTATTTTAAGTGATACATATCCTGATTTATTAAAAGAGATAGATACACCACCTGTTGTGTTATATGCTAAAGGTAATATAGATCTGCTTAATAGTACTTGTGTAGCAATAGTTGGTTCTAGACGTGCATCTAGATATGGTAAAGATGTTACAGAACAATTTAGTTCGGCTATATCAAAATGTGGTGTTACAATAGTTAGTGGTCTTGCAGATGGTATAGATACTTTTGCACATGAATCTTGCGTAAAGGCAGGTGGTAAAACTATTGCAGTTCTTGGTGGCGGATTAAATGAAATTTATCCAGCAACTAACACTAATTTAGCCAATGATATATTAGCACATAATGGATTATTGATTAGTGAACATAAACCTAATGAAAAACCACAGACTTATTATTTCCCTATAAGAAATAGAATAATTGCGGGATTAAGCAAAGCGATATTAATTACTGAAGCAACAGAAAAAAGTGGAAGTATGCATACAAAAAATTATGCATTAGAATATGGTAGGGAAGTTTTTGCTATTCCGGGGCGTATAAGTGATATGTATTCTAGTGGTTGTAATAAGATTATTAAAAACTGTCAAAGTGCTATTGCTCTTGAACCTAATGATATATTAAATTTTTTAGGCAAAAATTTTGTAGAAAATAAAACAAATATTGTGCAGTATAGTTTAACAGATAAGTTAATTTTAGATATAATAGATGTTAATGAAGTTCACTATGAAGAAATTTTGGCTAGAAGTGGTATGGATAGTAAAGAACTTAATACCATGTTAATTAGATTGGAATTAAAGGGACTTATAAAGAAATTGCCAGGAAATTTTTATAGCAAATAATTGGAGGAACAATGAATTTAGTCATAATAGAAGGTGTCGGTAAACAAGATACTATTAAAAAATATTTAGGTAAAGACTACGAAGTAGTTGCTACAAAGGGACATATTAGAGACTTGCCTGCTAAATTATTTGGTGTAAATTTACACGATAATTTTAAGCCACAATATGAGATTATGCCAGATAAAAAAGATATAGTAAAAATGTTGCAAGAAAAGGCTAAAAAGGCTGACAAAATATTCCTTGCAACCGACCCTGATAGAGAAGGGGAAGCAATTAGTTGGCATTTGTGTTATGTATTGGGGATTGATGAAAATTCACCATGTCGTATAACATTTAATGAAATATCTAAAAATGCAGTAAACCGTGGATTAGAAAATCCTAGAGGTATTGATATTAGATTAGTTAATGCTCAACAAGCAAGACGTGTATTAGATAGAATAGTGGGTTATAAAATATCTCCTATCTTATGTAATAAAATTCAACCTAGATTAAGTGCTGGACGTGTACAAAGTGTTGCATTAAAATTGGTTGTTGATAGGGAACATGAAATTCAAAAATTTGTTCCTACTGAATACTGGACTCTTAATGCTGAATTATATCCTAAAGTAAAGAAAGATATATTTAAAGCAAGTCTTACAAAAATTAATAACAAAAAAGCCAATATTCCTGATAAAGAATCAATGGATAAAGTTATTAATGATATTAATAATGGTGAATTTGTTGTTAAATCTGTTAAGAAAAGTCTACAAAAAACCCATGCTCAAGCACCATATACTACATCAACTATGCAACAAGAAGCACTTAATAAATTGGGCTTTAATCTTAAAAAAGCAAGTTTTTGTGCACAAGAATTGTATGAAGGTGTTAATTTAGGTGATGAAGGAAAAGTTGCATTAATCACATATATACGTACTGACTCCGTAAGAGTAGCACCTGAAGCAATGGAAATGGCTAAAAAGTATATTGTTGCTAATTTTGGTGAAAAATATTTACCTTCTACTCCTAACTATTACAAAACAAAAGATACAGCCCAAGATGCGCACGAAGCAATTAGGCCTATTTCACTTGATCGTACACCTGAAAAGGTAAAGCCATATCTTAATGCTGATAACTACAAATTGTATAAATTAATTTATAATAAGTTTGTGGCTAGCCAAATGGCAGAGGCAACTCACAATGTTGTTGTTGCTGAAATAAATAATGGTAATTATACTTTTAAAGCAAGTGGAAAAACACCAGTATTTGACGGATTTATGGCTGTATATAATGCGGATAAAAAGACAGTTAAAAAAGAAGAAACTGAAGATAATGATGATGAAGGATTAAATGCTAATTTACCTGTGCTTATTGAAGGTGATGTGCTTAATCTAGAAAAACTAATCCCTGCACAAAAATATACAAAACCACCACAAAGATTTACTGAAGCAACTTTGGTTAAAGAGATGGAAGAAAAGGGAATAGGTAGACCAGCAACATATACACCAACAATTACATTATTAGCAAGTAGAAAATATACTGAAAAAGATGGTAAATATTTAAAACCTACTGAACTAGGTGAAAAAATAAATGAATTATTAGAGAAATATTTTTCAGATGTAATTAATGTTAAATTTACTGCTAAAATGGAAAGTCAATTAGATGATGTAGCAGAACATGGTATTAACTGGCAGGATATGGTTGGCGACTTTTATAAAGAATTTGTTAAACTTCTTTATGCTTGTGATAAAGATAGCGTTAAGTTTAAGATTCCACCAAAAGAGACTGATATAGTCTGTGATAAGTGTGGGAGTAAAATGGTTATTAGAACAGGTAAGTATGGAGAATTTTTGGCTTGCTCTAATTATCCTACTTGTAAAAACATTCAACCTATTGTTAAGGAAATAGCAAAATGTCCAAAATGTGGTAAACCAGTTTACGAAAGAAAAAGTAAAAAGGGTAAGATTTTTTACGGATGTTCTGGGTACCCAGAATGTGACTTTGTGTCTTGGGAGATACCTACAGAATATAAATGTCCAAAGTGTGGGCAATACTTAACTAAAAAGAGTGTATATGGTAATACTAGATATAAATGTTCTAATGCAAATTGTGATTATACTCATATAGTTAAAAAGCCTAAAGAAAGCGAAAATCAATAGTTTTGCATAGTATCTTACAAAGGATATAAAAATATGTTAAAAGAAGTTAATGTTATAGGTGCTGGTTTAGCGGGCTGTGAAGCAAGTTACCAATTGCTTAAACGTGGTTATAAAGTTAATCTTTATGAGATGAAACCAGTAAAATTTACACCCGCACATAAAAATAATAATTTTGCAGAATTGGTTTGTTCTAATTCTCTAAAATCCAATGATGTGACTAGTGCTTGTGGATTATTAAAAGAAGAATTAAGATATCTTGATTCTTTAGTAATAAAAGTCGCAGATGAAGTTAAAGTTCCTGCTGGTAGTGCTTTGGCCGTTGATAGGCAATTGTTTAGTCAAAAAATTACTGATACACTAAAGGAATATGATAATTTAAACATAATAACTGGTGAAGTAAAAGAATTTAATTTGGATTTACCAACAATTGTCGCCACAGGGCCATTAACAAGTGATGATTTGTCTAGTTATTTAAAATCAATATTTGAAGGCGAATATTTATATTTCTTTGACGCAATTGCTCCGATTGTTGATTATAATAGCATTGATTTTAATTATGCCTTTATTGGTGATAGATATGATAAAGGAACAAAAGATTATATCAATTGTCCTATGACTAAAGAAGAGTATGAAGTATTCTACAATGCATTAATTAATGCTGAAATTGTACATTTACATGAATTTGAAAATTCAAAAGTGTTTGAAGGTTGTATGCCTGTAGAAGTTTTGGCAAAACGTGGTATTGATTCGTTAAGGTACGGACCATTAAAGCCTGTAGGTTTAACTGACCCTAAAACTGGTAGATGGCCGTATGCTTGTGTTCAATTGAGAAGAGAGACCAATAATCTTGATATGTTTAATATGGTAGGTTTTCAAACCAATTTAACTTTTAAAGAACAAGAAAGAGTATTCAAATTAATACCAGCACTTCATGATGTCGAATTTTTAAGATATGGAGTGATGCATAGAAATACATTTATTAATGCTCCTACTATAATTAATAAATATTACCAAGTAAAACAGCACAACAATATATTTATTGCTGGACAGTTAAGCGGAGTAGAAGGGTATGTAGAGAGTATAGCAAGTGGTTTAACTTGTGCTATTAATATGGATAAGTATCTTAATAATCAACCACTAGTTGATTTTACTGCTAATACTATGATTGGAGCATTATCTAATTATATTGCTAATGCCGAGCCAAAACATTTTCAACCTATGAGTAGTAATATGGGTATATTAATTGGAAGCACTGAAAGAAATAGAGATAAAAAAGCAAAATATAAAAAATTAAGTGATATAGCACTTGAAAAATTAAAAGAAATAATCAAAGATAATAATATATAATAAGGAGTCGTATATGGAATTATCACCAAAGCAAATTGTTGCCGAACTTGATAAATATATAATAGGTCAAAATAAAGGTAAAAGAGCAGTTGCGGTTGCTTTACGTAATAGGTACAGAAGAAGTAAATTACCTAAAGAAATGAGAGATGAAATTACTCCAAAAAATATAATAATGAAAGGACCTACAGGTGTAGGTAAAACTGAAATTGCTAGAAGATTAGCCAAATTAGTTAAAGCACCTTTTGTTAAAGTTGAAGCAACTAAATTTACTGAAGTTGGCTATGTTGGACGTGATTGTGAAAGCATGGTTAGAGATTTGGTTGATGTGTCTGTAAGACTAGTAAAAGAAGAAAAAATGCATGAAGTTCAAGTTAAGGCACAAGAAATAGTTAATAATCGAATTTTAGATGTTATTTATCCTATAAGAAAACAAGAAAATCCTGATAAAGATGTTGATACATTACGTAAAGAAATTTTAGACGATATTGTAAGTGGAAAAATTGATAATGAAATTATTGAGATACCACTTTTAGATAATTCTAAACCTATAGGAATGATGGCTGGAGTAGGTGCTGAATTGGATATAAGCAATATGCTAGGTTCTATATTCCCAGCACAAAAGAAAAAGAAGAAAGTAACAGTAGAAAAAGCAAAAGAACTGTTACTTGCTGAAGAAAGTGATAAATTAATTGATACTGATAATGTTAATGCTGAAGCAATTAGAAGAGCAGAACAAGAAGGTATAATATTTATTGATGAAATAGATAAAATTGCTGGTAAAAATTCAAAAGGTCCTGATGTTAGTAGGGAAGGTGTTCAACGTGATATTTTACCTTTAGTTGAAGGCTGTAATGTAACTACAAAATATGGTGTAATAAAGACAGATTATATTTTGTTTATTGCTGCAGGGGCTTTTCATATAAGCAAGGTTGAAGATTTAATTCCTGAATTCCAAGGTAGATTCCCAATTCGTGTTGAATTAAGTAACTTAACAAAAGAAGATTTTTACAATATATTGACACAACCAAAGAATGCATTAACAAAACAGTATGCAGAAATGTTAAGTGTTGATAATATCAATCTTTCATTTACTGAAGATGCCTTAAAAGAAATTGCTAAAATTGCTGAAAATGAGAATGAGAACGATGAGAATATAGGTGCAAGACGTTTGCATACTATTTTAGAATTATTGCTTGAAGATATTTCATTTAACGCAGACGGAACACATCCAATGTTAGACGTTGTTATTAATAAAGAATATGTTGATAAGGTTTATGAAGAATCTGGTTTAAAGAGTAGTAAGAAAAAAATTCCACTAGGTTTTAATATTAACGAAAACGAGTAATATGGATAAAGAAGTACTTAAAGAAGAAAAAGAATATTTAATAAAAGTAGAAGATCAGATAAAGGATGATATAAATTCGTTATCTGCTTTTTTGGATACTGAAAAAGTAGAAATTCAAGAAGAAAAATATTCAATGCGTGAAAATTATGCTACTGCAAAAGATGTAGATGATAATTTTTTAGATATTTATTTAAGAAGCAATGAATATGATGAAAAAGTTAAAGAAAAAGAAAAATTGATTAGGATGCAACGTAATCCATATTTTGCACGTATTGATGTAAAAGAAGATGGTGGTAACCAATACTATAATTATATTGGTTATAGGAGTCTTAACAATAAAGATGGTGGGCTTTATATTATAGATTGGCGTGCACCTTTTGCGAGCCTATTCTATGACTATGATAAAGGTAGATATAAATACTCTACAATTAATGGCACTATTAATGGAGAAATAATTAATAAACGTCAATTAAAAATAGACAATGGCGAGTTGAAGTATTATTTTGATGCAGATATAAAAGTTGATGATGATATTCTGCAAGAAACATTATCTGGTACTACTAACGAAAAAATGAAAAATATAGTAGCAACTATTCAACGCGAACAAAACCAAATTATAAGATGTCCAGAAGAGTATAATACTCTAGTATTGGGAGTTGCTGGAAGTGGAAAAACATCAATTGCATTGCATAGGATAGCATATTTACTTTATAAACTTAAGGGAAAACTTAAGAGTAGTGAAGTGATGATATTGTCACCTAATGAGATGTTTTCTGGATATATTTCTGAAGTTTTGCCTGACTTAAATGAAGATAATGCTTTAAATACTACATTTGAAAAAATAATAAAAAACGAACTTGGAGATAAGATAGAATTTGAAACGAAAAAAGAACAGGTAGAACGTAGACTATTTAATAAATTTCCGTTTGATGATGATAAAGATGGCTATCAATTTTTAATTGATTTATATACATTTTTGGTTAAATATTGCACAAAAGCATTTAGACCTACTAATATAAAGATAGGTGCTTACAATATTCCTGAATCCAAGATTGCTAGTATGTATTTCCATTCTTTTAAAAAAGTACTACCTTATAAGCGTATAGATTGGATGATTGAAAATCTTTATGATACTTATTTTTCAAGTTTTAAAGATTTGGAGTTTAGAATACAAGATTTTTTAAAAGCCAAATTGTATAGAATGTTTGTTAATAATAATCCAATCAATATATATAAATTATTTTTAAAGAATTTAGGAAAACCTTTTTCTTTGATTAATGGTAAAATTAAATTTGAAGATATTGTACCTATATTAATGATTAATTTCTTTTTATATGGAAGTATAGATTATACTTCATTTAAACATGTTGTTATTGATGAATCACAGGATTATAATGCAATACAATTGTTTTTAATTAATAGTTATTTCAATTGTACAAAAACAATAGTAGGAGATATAGGACAATCATTAAATGTAGACACTTCTCATAGTTTAGTGGATCATATTGACGATATATTTAGTATCTCTAATGCCGAACATTCTTTAGTTAATCTTAATAATTATGAGAAAAAAGAAATTAAGAAACTATACTTGTATAAGAGTTATAGGTCTAGTTATCAAATAACTAATTTGTCTAATTCTATTTTAGAGCGTACTGATTGTGAACCTATTAAACGTCTGGGTGCTGAACCAGAATTAAAGAGAATTAAGACTCGTGAAGAATTGGTTAATACTATTACTTCAAAAATTGATGAGTATAAATCTAAAGGTTATAATAATATTGGTATTATTACTAAAACCACAAAAAATGCAAAAGAATTATATTCTATTTGTAAATCCATTAAAGATATACAGTTGATTACAACCAATGATACTTATACTAATGGTGCAGTTATTATAGATGCATTTAGTTCAAAGGGACTAGAATTTGATGGTGTGATATTGTTTAACACTAATGATGTTGAATATAATACACAACTAGACAGACAGTTGTTATATGTTGCTACAACAAGGGCATTGCACGATATTATGTTATTGTATACCAATAAGCCATCAAGATTTTTAAATAATTATTTTCAAGGAAAGAAAGATGTCATTTAAAGAAAGAACGAAAATTTTAATAGGTAATAATGGAATTGAAAAACTACAAAATTCTCATATTGCTGTGTTTGGCGTAGGCGGTGTTGGTGGGTACACTTGTGAGATGTTGGTAAGAGCGGGAATAGGAGAGATAACTATTGTTGATTTTGATATAGTGTCTGAAAGCAATATTAATAGACAAATTGTTGCTTTACATTCTACTATTGGAAAATTGAAAGTAGACGTGTTTAAACAGAGACTGCTTGACATCAATCCATTATTAAAAATCAATACATATCCTATTAAGTTTTGTGAAGAAAATATTAATGAATTGTTTGATAATAAACATTATGATTATGTTGTTGATGCAATTGATGATTTAAACAATAAAGTTTTACTTATTAAGACTTGCCATAATAGAAATATTAATATAATAAGTGCTATGGGTGCTGGTAATAGGTGTGATATACCTGTATTTAAAGTTGCTGATATTTATAGCACATATAATGATGGATTGGCTAAATTGCTGCGTAAAAGACTAAGAAATGAGAATATTCCCGATCATAAAGTTGTATTTACTCAATCTATTTCTCAACCTAAATCTAACATTGTAGGGAGTATATCATATTATCCTTCAATGTGTGGTTGCACATTGTGTGCGTATGTAATAAATGAATTATTAAGTGGAGTTAATAATGATTAAAGATATAGAGCCATCTCAATTAAAAGAGATTGTAGACAACAATAGTACAGTGCTAGTACATTTTTATCTTGAAGGATCTATGCCTTGTACACTTTTAGATGAAATATTTAAGGCAATAGACAGAGAGTATGGTGAAAAATTGGTTATTGTTAGAATAGACCATAAAAAATATTATGACGAATGTATAAAAATGAAAGCGATAATAACTCCTACAATTGTAGTGTTTAAAGATGGAATGATGCTTGAAAAAGAAATGAGATATAAGACTAAAGATGAGTTAATGTATATGCTTAAAAAATATTTAGTATAAATCAAAATAAATTAGTATAATATAAAAATTTGTAATGAAGAAGGTTATTAGACTTTCTTCTTTTTATCTTGTAATACATAATTTTTATGGTGATAACATGATAATATTTTTAAAGTTTAATAATAAAAACTGAAATAATTTATTAAAATAATCAAAAAATAAGAAGAAAACTTTACAAATTTAAAATTAATTAAAATATGTTATATTGACAATTATGTTTTTAATTATTATACTAATAGTATCTATAATTAGAAAAATGTGTAAATATTTTTTTAATAATTAAATAACTAAAGGAAATTTTAAATGGCAAAGAAAATTTATTTAGATAATGCCGCTACTACTCAAGTAAGTGGCGAAGTTTTAAACGAAATGATTCCATATTTTACTACAGTGTATGGCAATGCAAATAGTCTTCATAGTTTTGGTAGAGAAGCAGATAATGGAGTAGATTTGGCTAGAGATCGTATCGCCAACGCTATTAACGCTTCTAGTAGTGAAGTATTTTTTACTAGTGGTGGTACTGAATCTAATAACTGGGCTATTCGTGGTGTAGCATATGCTAATCAAAATCGTGGAAAACATATTATTGTATCTAGTATAGAGCATCATTCAATACTTGAAACATGTAAAGACCTAGAAAAAGAAGGCTTTGAAGTTACTTATTTACCTGTAGATGAAACAGGGATGGTATCTATGGCTGACTTGTTACATGAGATACGTCCAGATACTATTTTGGTATCTATAATGGCAGTTAATAATGAAGTTGGCACAATTCAATACTTAAGAGCAATTGGCGAAATAGTTAATGATTTTAAAGCATATTTCCATACTGATGCTGTTCAGGCTTTAGGTGTTATCAATATTGATGTTCAAGAAATGCATATTGATTTAATGAGTATGTCATCTCATAAAGTTCACGGACCAAAAGGTGTAGGTGCTTNNACAATAATGTTTGCAAATAATGAGATAGGTACAATACAACCAATAAAAGAAATATCTAAAATTGCAAAAGAACATAATATTATTTTTCATACAGATGCAGTTCAGGCTGTTGGTAATGTAAAAATAAATGTAAATGATTTAGGAATAGATTTATTATCATTATCAGCTCATAAGTTTTATGGACCAAAAGGTGTAGGTGCTTTATATGTTAAAAAAGGCACTCCTATTAAAAAGTTTATGTTTGGTGGAGAACAAGAAAAGAATAGACGTGGTGGTACTCTTAATGTACCAGGAATAGTTGGATTCGGCAAAGCAGTTGAAAGTACAAAACGTGACTTAAAGGTAATTAATAAAAAATTAAATGAAATATCTAATTATTTTATTAAAAAATTGGAATATGAGATACCAGATATTAAAATCAATGGTAACTTAAAACAAAAAGCACCAGGTATTGTTAATGTTTCATTTAATAATATTGATAATGAAAGTATTTTGATTAAATTGGACTTAAATGATATTGCTGTTTCAACTGGTTCTGCTTGTGCATCTGGAAGTTTAACTAAATCTCATGTTTTAAAAGCAATGGGATTAACTCAAGAAGAAGTTAATAGTGCTATAAGATTTTCATTTGGCACTGATATAACTAGAGATGATGTGGATTATGTTGTAAGAAAACTTGTTGATATAGTTTCTGAATTAAGAGAAATTAGTCCTATTCATACTAAAAAACAAAAAGCAGGTGAGTAATTATGTATAACGAAATAATTATGAATAATTTCAATAATCCTCTAAATGTTGGCGAATTGAAAGGTGCTAATGGTATTGGTAAGGCACAAAGCAAAAAATATGGCGATATAATAAAGTTTTTTGTTAAAGTAGATGAAAATAAGAAAATTGAAGAAGTTACTTTTAAAAGTACAGGTTGTGTAGCAACTATTGCCATTTCTTCTGCTTTAACAGCAAAAATGACTGGAATGTCAATTGATAGAGTGTCAAAAATTGATGTTGATCAAATTAACAATTTAGTCGGTGGTTTGCCAGAAATAAAAATGTATTGCGCAGTACTAGCAAAAGAAGCAATTGCTAATACTGTTGCTAATTACAAAAAACGTATGGCAAAACAGGCATAGTTTTATATAAAATTCAATCTACTACAAAGTCGTATTTGTAGTAGATTTTTTTTGGTTTTATTTAACAATTCTGCTTTGAATATTATTTTAGTTATATGCCAATAATATTAATATACACAAGGGGGGGGGATAAGTATGAAAGATTGTTTATTAATAGGTATGGCACTAGGAGTTATTGCTGGTGCATTAATTGTAACTAATAATAGTAAAGCCGAACAATTGGTAGAAAAAGGTAAAAAAGCAGTGAAAAAACAAATCGAAAAAATGTAATCACGGTATTAATTAGTTTGCATAATAATTAAAATTATGGTATTATTTACGTATGGATAGTACATATTATAAGACAATGGCTTTAGACCTTGGAGAAAGAAGAATAGGAATTGCATTAAGTGATATCATGGGTATCATTGCTTCTGGGCTAGAAACTTACGAAAGGAAAGATTTAGTTACAGATTGCAAGTATATTGCTGGTCTTGTTTCTAAACATGGTGTTAAAGAAATTGTTGTTGGGCTTCCTAAAAATATGGACGGCACTAGTGGTGAACGTGTAGAAAAAACATATGAATTTTGTGAAAAACTTAAAGAATATACACAAGAAAAAATTGTTTATTATGATGAACGTCTTACTACTGTCGCTGCTGAAAAATTGCTAATTTCTGCAGATGTGTCCAGACAAAAACGAAAGACTGTAATTGATAAATTGGCAGCAACAATTATATTACAGGATTATCTAAACTTTAATCAAAGGGGAAAGTAAATGAATAAAGAAGAAAAAAGCCAAATAGAAATGTTGTTGGACGAAAATAATACTGAAAATTTAAAATTATATGATGAAAACAATAAAGAAACTGAGTTCGAACAAATTGCTGTTATTCCTTATAATGGAAAAGTGTATGCATTGCTAAAACCAGTTACAAAAATTGTCGGTGTAAATGATGATGAAGCATTAGTGTTCGTTATTGAAGAAATTGATGATGAAGACTGCCTAGTTATTGTTGATGACGAAAAAATTGTTGATGAAGTATTTAAAGAATACTATGAATTGCTTAAAGCAGAAGGTATTAAAGTAGACTAATTTAGAACTATGAGAACTCCATTATTGGAGTTCTTTTTTATGTCTATATGTACAATAATACGCAATATAATAGCAAACGATTTTTTAAAATATTTATTACTTTATGTTTGATTGATTTATAAATATAATTGATATAATAAAAACCCTATATATAGGCAAAATATGGTGTATTGCATAGTAGTATAGAAATACAAAGATAAATGTTATGGAATGTTATATTGTTGGTTTTTGCTTATCATTATGATTAATATTTATAACTATAATTAATCGTAACAATATTGTTTAAGTAAATATCACTTATATAAAAAATATTATTTACATAGATTTTTTTATATTAAATAATACAAAATATATTAAAAAATATGTAATTTATAGTTGAATTATGTTCTTGTATATGTTAAAATAAATCGTTTGAAAATTACACACCCAGTTCTATTTGTAGACTGTTGCCTATATGGTGGTTTACAGAGTTATAACGAGTTGGGGAGGAATAAAAACAAGGAGGAAATAAAATGGCTGTAATTTCAATGAAACAATTGCTTGAAGCCGGTGTACATTTTGGTCATCAAACCAGAAAATGGAACCCAAAAATGAGCAAATACATTTTTACCTCTAGAAATGATATTCATATCATTAATTTAGAGGATACAGCAGTATTAGTAGAACAAGCATATGCTTATGTTCGTGATGCTGCAAAAGAAGGTAAGACAATTCTATTTGTTGGTACCAAGAAACAAGCACAACAGGCTATTGCTGATGAAGCAAAACGTTGTGGTATGTACTATGTTAACTCTCGTTGGTTAGGTGGTACATTAACAAACTTTAAGACTATCCGTTCAAGAGTTGATAGACTTAATAAAATTAACCAAATGGAAAAAGTTGGAGAATTTAATCTTTTAACAAAGAAAGAAGTTCTTAAACTTCAAGCAGAACGTGACAAATTGGAAAAATATCTTGGTGGTATTAAAGATATGACCAAATTACCAGATGTTATGTTTGTTGTAGATCCTAAAAAGGAACACATCGCTGTTAAAGAAGCAAGATCTTTAAATATTCCTATCGTTGGTTTAGTTGATACTAACTGTGATCCAGATTTAATTGATTATGTTATCCCAGGTAATGATGACGCTATAAGAGCAGTAGCATTAATTGCTGGTGTAATGGCTAATGCAGTTATTGAAGCAAAAGAAGGCGTAGTTGTTAATGTTGAAGACGAAACTACAACTGAAGCACCTGTAGAAGTAGCAACTGAAGCACCTGTAGAAGAAGCAGAAGATAAAGAATAATTAAGGAGAATATAATATTATGGCAACAACCGAAGATATTGTTAAATTACGTAAAAGAACCAATTGTGGTATGATGGATTGCAAGAATGCTCTAGAAGCATGCAATGATGACCTAGATAAAGCAACTGAATGGTTGAGAGAAAAAGGTATGGCTAAAGCAGCAAAGAAAGCAGATAGAATTGCTGCTGAAGGTTTAGTATCTTCATATATTCATATGGGTGGTAAAATTGGTGTTTTACTAGAAGTAAACTGTGAAACCGACTTTGCTTCAAAGAGTGAACAATTTGTTCAATTATGTAAAGATATCACTCTACAAATTGCTGCATCTAATCCTTTATATGTAAAACCTGAAGATGTACCTGCTAATGATCTTGAACATGAAAAAGAAGTTCTTAGAGCACAAGCACTTAACGAAGGTAAACCTGCTGCAATTATTGAAAAAATGATTGATGGTAGAATTAAAAAATTCTATGAAGAAACTTGTTTGTTAAATCAACCATTCGTTAAAAATCCAGAACAAACAATTACTGATTTAATTAACGAAACTGTATTAAAAATTGGTGAAAAAATCAATGTTAGACGTTTTGTTAGATACGAAATGGGCGAAGGTCTTGAAAAGAGAAATGAAAATTTCGCTGAAGAAGTAATGAAACAAGCAAATAGCGATAAGTAATTATTAATAAAAAATTCACTCATAATTAAGAGTGAATTTTTTTGTTAAAACAAAAAATAACATAATTTTTAGCAATTTAATATATTTATATATATTAAAACATACTAACATAAATCGTTTTGATTGCTTTATGTTTAAATTTTTAGTAAAATAATTTTAGTAATGTTATAAATAACAAATTTTTACAAAAAGGATAATTTTATGAACGAATCAGTTGATATCAATTTATTGTCTTATGAAGAAGGTATTGAAAAATCAATAGAGTATTTTATAAGCGAACTTAATGTTATTAGAGTTGGTAGAGCCAATCCTAAAATTCTAGATAAAGTAGTTGTTGATTATTATGGGACAATGACACCTATTAATCAAATGGCTAATATTTCTGTGCCAGAAGCCAGAATGATGTTGATTTCTGTATGGGATATGTCTCAAGTTAAGGCAGTGTCTAAAGCAATAGAAGCGGCTAATCTAGGAGTTAATCCATCTGATGATGGTAGAGTTATTAGGTTAGTATTCCCACCTATGACAGAAGAAAGAAGAAAAGAAGTTGTTAAAGAAGTAAGCAAACTTACCGAAAATGCAAAAGTTGCTTGCCGTAATTGTCGTAGAGATGTTCTTGACGAATTTAAGAAAATGAAAAAGAACAATGAATTAACTGAAGATGAATTGGCTAGTTTGGAAAAAGATGTACAAAAGACACTAGATACATCTATTGAAAAAATTGACAAACTTGCAGAAAGTAAGAATAAAGAAATTATGGAAATTTAGTATATACTGAAGATAATTTTTTGATTATAATGCCAAATATTATTATTTGGCTTTTGACTTTTGTATGGAGTGTATATAATGTTTGAAAAGAAAAAATTAAATCCAGATAAGTTTCCCAATCATATTGCTTTTATCATAGATGGCAATGGTAGATGGGCAAAACTTCGAGGATTGCCTAGATCTATGGGGCATAGAGCAGGAATTGTTGCATGCAAAAACACTATTAATGAGTGTTTTGATTTAGGTATTAAATATGTCAGTATATATGGGTTTTCTACAGAAAACTGGAATAGACCAAAAGATGAGATTGATACATTGTTTAAATTATTTAGACAATTTATTAAAGACGACTTGCAAGAGTTACTTAATAAAAATGTAAGATTTATGGTTTCTGGTGATTATAAGGCATTTCCTGAAGACCTTGTAGAAGCAATAGAAGAATCAGTTGAAAAGACAAAAGAACATACAGGTATGGTTATTAATTTGTGTATTAATTATGGTGGAAGACCAGAGATTGTAAGAGCAATTAATAATATGATAAAAGATGGTGTAAAAGATGTAGATGACAAAATGATAAGTCAATATTTATATACAGCATCTATACCTGATCCAGATTTTATAGTTCGTACAAGTGGTGAATATAGATTGTCTAACTTTATGTTATGGCAAGCATCTTATTCAGAATTCTATTTTCCAAAAACATATTGGCCAGATTTTAATAAAAAAGCATTGTATACTGCATTAATTAATTATGCGAAAAGAAATAGAAGATTTGGAGCAATTAAGGAGAACAAATGAAAACAAGATTACTTACGAGTACTTATATCGTAATTGCATTAATACTAACTTTAGTTTCAAGAATGTTAACACCATATATATTTGATATAGTTATTGGTGCTATGGCTGTTATGGGCTGTGTAGAAGTTGGTAGAGTTTTTGAAAGAAGTAAACAATACAATAATATATATTTAGTAGGCTCATTTCCAGCAGTGCTATTTGTTGGATTTGTAATTGCTTTTGTATATAGTTTTGTATGGCAATATTATCTATTAATGATAATCGGATTGGTTTTTGCATATTTTATCATAGCATTTTTACTTACATTGATATTGAAAAAACAAACTGATAGAGAAATGAGTAAATATCAAATAGAAGAAAAAAGAGTGGTTTATGCACTAAAGAAAGCAATTAATTCTTCAATAATTTTAATATATCCAGCACTATTATTTGGATGTTTGATGCTAATTAATCATTTTTATGCATTTAAAATCAGTGATAAGGTATTAGATGTACCATTTGATTATTATATGTTAATAACAGTATTTAGTGTAACTATTGCTACTGATTCTCTAGCATTGGTTGTAGGCAAAACACTAAAAGGTCCAAAGTTATGTCCATTAATTAGTCCCAACAAAACTATTAGTGGTGCAATAGGTGGACTTGCTGGTGGTGTTTTATCTGCGTTTATTGTATATTGGATATATGCGATAAATAAGGATTTTGTTACTGCATTTAATTCAGTTGCATCATTATGGACAGTTGCCATTTTGGGCTTCTGCGGTTCAATTATTAGCCAAATTGGAGATATTTTTGCTAGTTATTTAAAAAGGCGTGCACGTGTTAAAGACTATGGAACAATTTTCCCTGGACATGGCGGTATCATGGATAGGGTTGATGGGTTAATCTTTAATGCTACATTTGTATTATTATATTTTTTGTTCTTACTATAACATGACAAAGGTTATATTAATTAAATATTATTAATATATATAATGATGATGTGTATAATTTAAAATTGTAATTTGCAGGATTAAATTTTAAATATAGTTAGAATATTCTTATATTTTATATTATCGGAAGTTA
>DJSB01000032.1:0-17691 GCA_002437945.1 Christensenella sp. UBA6345
TTCTACTGGGGGATATTTATTTTTTTTATATTCTTAACTGTGTTGTAAATATACAAATAATGTATAAATATACGCAAATATTAATTATATTTACATGTAATAATATATGTTTTTTAACATTAATTTTTAATGTGACATATCAATTATTATGGTGAAAAAATATGGAAAGTTTTAATAATTATATTATCAATGTGTCTAATTTAAGACATAACTATTTAACTATCAAATCACATCTTAATAATGGTGTTAAATTATGTTGTATGGTTAAGGCTGATGCATATGGGCATGGGCTTAAAGATGTGTGCAAAAATTTAAAAGGTGCAGATTTTTTTGGTGTTGCTAGTGTGTATGAAGCCCGCCAAATACGTCAATTTGATAAGTTTACTCCCGTGCTTATAGTTGGAGTATACAACCATGATTATACATTGTGGTGTAGTCAAAATAATGTTAGTGTTGCTGTTACTAGTTTAGCCGAACTTAACCAAATAATCCCTATATTAGATGGTTCGCCGTTAAAAATACATATAAAAATAAATAGTGGACTTAATCGTATAGGTATTAATACCATTAAAGAGTTTAAAAGTATGTTAAGATTGATTAAACATAACTCTAATATTGTTCTTGAAGGTATTTTTACGCATTTTGCTACTAAATCCAATGATGTTCAATTTATACTTAAACAACATAATCACTTTTTAAAATATGTTAGTTTAATCGATCAAAATAAAGTGATAGTACATTGTTGTAATAGTTATGCTACATTATTGTTTCCATGTTTTCAGCATGGTATGGTAAGGTGTGGATACAATTTGTATGGGTGGCAACGGGATTTTAATATACCATTTTTGCCTGTTCTTAATATTACTAGTTGTATAGTGTCTGTACATAAAATTAAAAAAGGCGAAAGTGTCGGGTATGACCGAACATTTATTGCTGACAGAAATATGACGATAGGTGTAGTTCCTATAGGCTATGCTGATGGCTTTGATAGACGATTAAGCAATAATTTTTATGTGCTTTCACGTGGTAAAAAAATTAAAGTAATAGGCAATATCTGTATGGACGTTTTTATGGTGGACTTAACACATACTGATGTCAAAATAGGTGATGAAGTGGTTTTGATAGGCGAAAGTGGAGATTTGTCAATAACTCCTATGGATTATGCTACAGCACTTAATACTAGTCCTTACGAGATATTGCTTAAATTTGATTATACGAGATTTAATCGTGTTATAGTTAAATAAATTAATGCTTTATAATGATAATTCGTGTTGTAAATAAAGGTAAAATAAAATATATTAAAGCGAGTACTAGTTGCTCGCTTTTTGCATATTTAAAATCAAATGCTTTATATTTTTGTAAAGTTGTGTTAATATTTTAGTATGAGAATAATAGCAGGTAAATATAAAGGTAAAGTGCTTCATTCGTTTGAAGCGGACAATATAAGACCAACATCAGATATGGTTAAAGAGGCAATTTGTAGTAAATTACAATTTGATTTTCCAGGGTCAGTTGTTTTGGACTTGTTCGGTGGAACAGGTAATTTTGGCTTTGAAACCATCAGCCGTGGTGCTGGAGAAGTGTACATATGTGACAACAATGATAAAAGCATATCTATCATTAATAAAAATCGTCAACTTTTAGGTGTTGATGTTAATGTCTTAAAGGGGGATTATAACAAGTGCTTAAAAATGTTGTCTGCTAAAGATGTTAAATTTGACATTATCTTTTTAGATCCACCATATGCTACTACATACGGCGAACAAGCCATGCAAGTCATATATAAATACCAACTACTTAATGAAGATGGTATTTTGGTATTTGAACATGCTAAAGATAAACAATTTTCATATGATCATTATCAATTACTTGATAAAAAACGTTATGGGATAAAAGAAGTAAGTTATTTTAAGGTGATGTATGATAAAATTGATTAATCTAAAAGAAGGTGTGTATCCTGATGTGGCTGTATATATGCTTAATTATGAAATAAATATGGCTAAATTAAGCGATATTAATGTAATTATTGCTATACACGGATATGGTTCGCATGGTTGTGGTGGACTTATCAAACAAGAAATTCACAATAATTTAAGACTTTTAAAAAGTGGACATCAAATAGTTGATTATGTAAAAGGGGAGCAGTGGAGTGAAAATAATCCAATATATGACTCACTTACAGATCTAGAACCTGAACTTATTCTTAACAGTCAAATTAGTAATCTTAATAGTGGTGTAACTATTGTATGGGTAAAAAAATAAAAATAAAAGAAAAAAGCAGATGTTATCTGCTTTTTTATTTTACGCAAATTCGTGCAAAGAATTTAAAAATGCTTCAAGTTTACTCTTAAATTCTTTTGCGTAATTCAATAGTTTTTCATCGCAATCTTCATATTCATGGATTAATTCGTCCATCTGTTTTATACCCATACGAGTGCCATTAATCATAAGTTCGGCTATTGTGTGATTGGAATCATTAACCATGATTTTCATCTTTGACTCCATAAAACTTCCGGCTTTCATAAATATATTAATATCGTCTGGTTCGAAGTCATAATCTACAGCAATTTTTTTCATGTCTTTTGCAAATTTTTCATAATAATCATTTTGCTTACTTACTAGATCTAAAAGTCCTTTGTCTTGTATGTCTTCTTTGATATTATCTATTCCCACAATGCCGGCTTTTGCTGCTTTGTGTAGTTCGTTGAGAAGGTTAGTTTCTTTCATTTTTCATGCTCCTATTTTTTTCTTTTAGTTATGTATGATTTTACTGTGTTTTATGCAAAAAATGTAAAAATTAACTTAATTGTTAATTGACAAATCAATATACTTTTGGTATATTATTATTGTTCCACTTGGATTGGGCGATTTTTTAAGTGTCTAAATTCGGTTTAGACCGCCTATAACAGTGAGTCTGGAGAGAGGAGGTAACATTATGTACGCAGTAGTTGAAACAGGCGGAAAACAATATAAAGTTTCAGTTGAAGATATGATTAATGTTGAAAAACTTGAAGCAAATATTGGCGATAAAGTTAATCTTAAAGTTTTAATGATTGTTGATGGCGACAAAGTTAAAGCAGGTGACGATGTTAAAAAGTCTGTAGTAGAAGCAGAAGTTGTAGGTAATGGTAAAGAAAAGAAAGTTGTTGTATTCAAATACAAGGCTAAAAAGAATTATCGTCGTACCCAAGGTCATAGACAACCTTATACAACCTTAAAGATTGTTTCTATTAAGTAGTTAGCATTATGACAAAAATTAAATTTTTCAAAAATGAAAATAATTATTTTAAAGTCGAAGCCACTGGACATACAGGTTATGGTGTGAGTGGACAAGACGTATTGTGTGCATCAATATCTACTATACTTCAAAGCGGTGCTTTAGGACTTAAAAAAGTGCTTGGACTTAAAGTTAAAGTAGTTAATACAATTGATGGATACATTTTAATAGAGTTGCCGGTCAATCAAGACTTACAAAAGGCACAAGTCATTATGTTGACTATGCTTGAGTCATTAAAAGATTTACAAAGTGGTTACTCTGATTATATCGAATTGGAGGTAATAGATTATGTTTATTAATATACAACTATTTGCCCACAAGAAAGGATTAGGAAGTTCTAAAAACGGTCGTGAAAGCCAATCTAAAAGATTAGGTGTTAAGAAATCTGATGGTCAAGCCGTAGTTGCTGGTAACATCATTATTAGACAACGTGGAACTAAAGTTCATCCAGGGGAAAATGTTGGTTGCGGAAAAGATTATACTTTATACGCATTAACTGATGGTGTCGTTAAATTTAGTCATGTTGATCGTGATACTAAAAAGGTTAACGTTGTACCTACAGAAAAGAAGTAATGTTAAAAATCGCTGTATAGCGATTTTTTTATTTTAAGCGTATTTTTAAGTGCTTGCATAACAGCAAAAAAATTAAATATTTTATTTAATTTAGGTAGTGACTATTGTTTATTTATGTGATACAATATACAATGTATTAATAATATTGTTGATACATTCATATTAAAAAATATTCATTATTAGGGTATACTATGGAAGAAAATAGCAAGACAATATTTAGTGTTGATGGCAATACAATATTCATTCCCAATTGCGCTGATTTTGACCCAAAACAGACCATAGAATGTGGACAGTTGTTTAGATACAAAACTACGGATTTAGGGTATGAAGTGTATAGTTTAAACCATAAAGCAAGTATAATTTGTCAAAAAGATGGTACTAAAATTATTTGCGATGACCCAAATTATTTTGTAAAATACTTTGATTTATTAGAAGATTATGCTACAATAAAAGCACAATTGAATAAAAATGAATTTGTTAAAGATTCAATAGCCTTTGGACAAGGTATTAGAATTTTAAGACAAAATCCATTGGAAACTATAATTTCATTTCTAATTTCACAGAATAATAATATACCACGTATCAAAAAGATTATTGAAGATATTTGTGATAACTATGGTGAAAAGTGTGATGGTTATTATGCTTTTCCTACACTAGATAAGTTAAGACAGATTCCTAAACAATTTTTTACTGATATTAAGTGTGGATATAGAGATGAATATTTGTATAGTGTGATCCAGAGTATTGCTAGTGGTTTTGACTTGGATAAAGTTAATATGCTGACATCTGACGAAGCCAATAAATACTTGTGTAATCTTAAAGGTGTGGGCAATAAAGTGGCGGATTGCATATTGCTATATGGTTTTCATAAGACAGATGTTTTTCCTACAGACACTTGGATTAAAAAGATTTATCTTGATTATAATCCTAGTGGCATTAACAAATCTGCTGTTGATATACGTAACGAATTTGTTAGTATGTATGGCAACTTATCTGGATATGCACAACAATATTTGTTTTATTCAAAAAGAGAAAATAAATAAATTTTAAGGGGATACTTTTTATGGCAAGAAGTAGAAGAATTGCATTATTTATCGATGTTGATAATGTTAAAATCGGTAAAGAAGCCGTTGAAGAATTGTTTGACCAACTTAACACCAACGGTGAAGTAGTTTATTGTAAATTTTATGGTTACAATGACAGAAAACATTTATATTTAAGTGATTTCATTTCTAATTATGGTTATGAGACTGCACCATTTATGCGTTTGAAAAAACGTTATAGTCAGTTGGACAACCGTATTATTGTAGATGCTGTAAGGGTTAATTATACTAAACCTGATATTGATACTTTCTGTATCGTTGCTGGTGATGGCGATTTAATCCCACTACTTGTAGAATTGAAATCTTGTGGCAAGACTGTTATTGATATTAACTCTGAATATCAAGAAGTTAATGCTCATATGTTTGATGAACATATTTATTTAAGAAGTATAGGTAAGGGTGTAGAGACATATACATCAAAGACTAAAAAAGCACCTGCAAAGAAAGCACCTGCTAAAAAACCTGTTCCAGCACCTGTTAAACCTGCTCCAGCAAAACGTCCAGTTGCTGCTAGACGTCCAGAACCTGAATATGAAGACGAATACGACTATGAAGAAGAGCCACAATATGAGCCTGCTCCACGTCGTCAACAACCACGTCCACAACCAGCACCTGCTCCACAACCACGTCCACAGACTCGTCCACAACCTAAGGTTCAACCTGAAGAAGACTATAATAGTTTCTTTGATGATGATGAAGACACAACTCCAGTAGCACCACAAACAACTGCTCCTGTTCATGAAGACTATCAAGATGATGATGAGAGTATTGTAAGCGGTGATTATGATTTGTCTGAAGTATTAAAAGACATTACTAATAGATACAATAATCTTGACTTCACAACTGACGATAACATGAATGAAAAATTAAAATTAATCCGTGATATTGAAACATTAATTGAAAGTGAAAATGCTAAAGGTGAAGGTATCTATAGTGATAATGAAGATATTCGTCAAATTTTCAATGACTTACAAGATGTCGTTGACGATATGAAGAATGCTCTATAATTAATTATTAATTAAAGTTTAAAAATCATAGGGAATTTTCCTATGATTTTTATTTTTTGTTGTGACTAAAATCAAATTTTATTTATTTATGATTTAATTTACTTGAATAATATTGCTTAATATGTTAATCTACATATGGAACAAATTTCCCTAATTTTGTTTCCGAAATATTTAACCTTAGCAAAGAGAGAGATTAGTCTCTCTTTTTGCTTTTTATATACACAATAGCATATATATTCTTTAGATAGATTTAACGATAGTTGTATTTGTGCTGTAATATCTGTATCGTTGGTTATGGATATAATATTAATTAACATTATGTCATAATAAAAAATATATATAATAAAATATAAATTAGGTATTTATTTTTTTGAATTCTTATGTTATACTAGTCTTGTAATATATGGGGTGAGCCCCGATAGATAGGAGATCGTTATGTGGAATGATTTTATAGCCTTATTCTCAGGTTATGGTGCAATACCTATGATAATTATGTTAGCAGGTGTTATACTTTGTATCGTTGAAGTATTTGTACCGGGATTTGGTATCTTTGGCATACTTGGTGGTATCTTTTCTGTTGGTGGTATAGTTGCTAGGTCTATTATGGGTGCGACATTTGCACAGATACTATATATGATATTAGTAGATGTAAGTTTAATCTGTTTATCTATTATACTTATGATTGTATCTACAAGATGCGGATTTATTAGACATAGTTCACTCGTAGAATCTAAAACAAGTATTTCTGTTAATTACGGTAAGGACAATAAGCAGTTGTTAAAAATGTTGGGCAAAACCACTTTCGCAACTACCGAATTTAGACCTACAGGTAAATTTAACTATAATGGCGAAACTTATGAAGCCACCACTTATGGTGAATTTATTCAAAAGGGTGAGAAAATTCAGATTGTAGAAGTAAAAGCCGATAAAATATTTGTTAGAACTGCAGATGGAATTACTAATCTAGAGAAATAATGATATTGATATGATTTATAAGGAGAAATAATATGTTAAGTTTATTAAATAGTGCGAATACTGCATTGTATGTATGGATAGCCATTTTGGGTGTAGTTATTATACTTATGTCCATATTTGTAGGTATTGTACCAGTAGGTGTATGGGTTAGAGCAATGTTCTCTGGTGCTCATATTTCAGCATTAAGACTTGTTGGTATGAAATTAAGACACGTAGAAGTAGGTATGGTAGTTGACTGTTATATTAATGCTAAAAAAGCAGGTGTAGATTTAACTATAGATGACCTAGAAACACATTATATGGCTGGTGGTAATGTTGAAAAAGTAGTTGATGCGTTAATTACTGCACATGGTGCAAAGATTGATTTGACAGTAGAAACTGCAAAGGCTATTGACCTTGCTAACCGTGATATTTTGGCAGCAGTAAAACAAAGTGTTAACCCAGTAGTTATTACTACTCCAGAAATTTCAGCAGTTGCTAAAGATGGTATTGAATTAAGAGTAAAAGTTAGAGTTACTGTTCAAAGTAACATTAATAAGTTAATTGGTGGTGCGGGAGAAGATACTATTATTGCCCGTGTCGGTGAAGGTATAGTTACTACAATTGGTAGTGCCAACACTCATGAAGAAGTGCTAGAAAACCCAGACCTTATTAGTAAGACAGTGCTTAATAAAGGTCTAGATAGTGGTACAGCATTTACTATTTTAAGTATTGATATTGCTGATATTGACGTTGGACGTAACATCGGTGCTAAATTACAAGCAGAAAGAGCAGAAGCAGATATGCAGATTGCACAAGCAAAAGCCGAAGAACGTAGAGCCATGGCTATAGCAGCCGAACAAGAAATGAGAGCAAAAACACAAGAAATGAGAGCAAATCTATTGCATGCAGAAAGTGAAGTTCCAAAGGCAATAAGCACAGCATTCGCTAATGGCCAGATTGGAGTTATGGATTATTACAGAATGCAAAATGTATTAGCCGATACCAATATGCGTAATGCACTTGGTGGTGGCGATAAAATGCCTAAAAAACCTAAACAAGATAAGGAATAATTATGAGTACACTAGAAATTATAATTCTAGTAGCGGTTGTTTTGACAGTAGTAACATTTGTTATTATCTATATTGAAAATTCTAAAAAGATAAAAGCAGAATCTAGTAAGACCGAACAACCAAAAGCAGAAACTCCAAAGCCAGAAGAAATTGTTACTCCTGTAGTCAAGAACGATGTAAAAAGTGTTAGTAAAGACATTAATGACCAATCAGAAAACTATATTAAATCCATTATGACTCAAGGTGATGCTCCTAAAAAGATCGCTCCAGAAGTTCAGTTTGAAGAAGTTAGTAAGGAAGAATTGCTTGCTGATGATGACGAAGATAGAAAAGATGGTGCTATAGTTTTAGGTGTGAAAAAGCAAAATGTTCACATTATTGATGATGATGAAGAAGATGAGCATGAAAATAGTACATCAATTCTTAATGATTTGGATACCAATGAAGAATATGTTATTACTAAAAAGATACGTGATTCTTTGTCAGTAGAAGATTTAGATGACCAAGACAACGAAACTAAAGAAGAATTTAACAAATTAAGTAAACGTATGAAAATTCTTATGGTTTCTAATGTGTTTGGAAGAAAAAAACAATAATAAGTATTTTTACCAAGGGATAAACCCTTGGTTTTTTTATCGTAAATTGTAATATACACTAGCAAAATTTTTAATAACATATAATATTTGAAAAGTTTAATTAATATAATAGTTAAAAAGTATATCGGTGATTTTTATGGTTTTTAAGGAATTATTACAACATATTAATATAAATAATAATGTTATTAATGAATTTAAGGCTACAATGGTTGGTTTTAAAGCAATAATGTTGCAAAACTACATTAAGGTGTTGTCATATAGTAAGGAGAAAATAGTTATTAAGTGTAAGACCGATTTTGTTACTATTGAAGGCGAAAATTTTTCAATAAAAGAAATGGGCAAGACTGATATTATTATTACTGGAATAATTAAAAGCATAGTAAAAGATAGGTAATTTATGAAAAAATACGATTATTATTTAAACCTTGAAGGACTTAATTTTAATAGACTATTTGATAACCTTAATGCTCATAATATTACTATTTTTGATTACGTTAGACCTAATTATAAACAATGTATGTTTGGTGTTAAAGCCTATGATTATTATTTGATAAAAAAATTAAAATTACTTAATGAATATAAGTACAATATTGTATCTAGGAAAAACCTTGGATTATGTTTGTATTCGATTTTTCATAATTTTGGTATAGTAATAGGATTAATAATTTCATGTGTTTTTTGTTTTGTTATAAGTAGAACGACATTGAAAATCAATGTTATCGGTGTAGAAAATATTAAAACATCAGAAATTATTGATATGCTAAAAAGCATTAATGTCACTACTGGTAAAATCAATACAGTAAGCAATCAATATATCGAACAATATTTGATTAAAAATAATGATAAGATAAGCCTTGCGTCAGTGATTAAAAAAGGAACTAATCTAATTGTTAATATTAAAGAAAAAATAGTGCAGGCAGAAGTTGTTGATTCTATATGTGCTACTAGCAATATGATAGTTGATGATATTAAAGTTGTTCAAGGCGAAGCAAAAGTAAAAGTAGGAGATATAGTAAAGAAGGGCGATGTGCTTGTTGTACCTAGAAAAATCAAACAAAATGATGAAGAAATTTTACTACAGCCTATAGCCGAAATAAGTGGAACAACATGGGCTGTTGGACAAGTTGAATTTGACACTGAAAAAATAGAATATGTCCGTACAGGTAAAAAGATTGTTAATAGTGAGTATATAATCAATAAGTGGAAAATATTTTCACATACACCACGTGTAAAGTTTGAAACATATGAAAAAAAAGTGTATAATGAATATGTATTTAAAAATATGTTTATTCCGTTAAAATTAAGCAGGGTAATATATTACGAAACTAAAGAGAATGTAGTTCAACAGAATTTTGAAGAACATAAAAATTCGTTAGTAGATAATAGTAAAAAAATTGCATATGCCAATTTACCCAACTGGGCAAAAGTTAATAACGAAACCCTTGCAATAAATAATAATAATGGGCATTATTATATAACAACATATCTAGAATATAACATTACTATAAAAGGATAAAATATGTTAATTAATTATAAAAACCCTAATAAAGCAAAGAAATATATAGTTAATATTACTAATGCTTTAGAATCTGCAGAAAAGGTGCTTAAACTATCTTCCAGTGAAGTAGAAATTAATGTCACTTTTGTATCTAGATTAGCAATTAAAAAACTTAATAAAACTACTAGAAATGTTAATAAAGTTACTGATGTTTTATCTTATCCCAATTTGTTACAAGACGATGGAGAAATAATAGATAAAAAGTTGTCTAAAAAGAATTTCCCATACGATATTAACCCAGAGACTGGCAACATAGTAATAGGAGATATAGTTATTTGCGTACCTAGATGCATAGCACAATCTAAAAAATATGGTACAACAAAAACAAGAGAAATCTGCTATTTAAGTGTGCATGGATTATTACACTTATTAGGGTATGATCATATGACAGATGAAGATAAAAAAATAATGCGTGAAAAAGAAGAATTGGTTATGAATGAAATTGGTTTAACTTATTAATCAAGTGTAAATCACTATATAACCAACTAATAAATATTAATTATTATGTATAAATATACATAATTACAAATGGAGAAAATATGAGTTTTAAAAGCGGATTCGTTGCCATAATGGGCAGACCTAATGCAGGTAAAAGTACATTGCTTAATGCGATACTAGGTACTAAAGTATCTATTGTTTCGCCTAAACCACAGACAACACGTAATAATATTATAGGTATATACAATGATGAAGAAAGCCAGATAGTATTTACTGATACACCGGGGATTAATACCGCTAATACCAAACTTGATGAGTATATGCAAAAGAGTGTTAAATCTGCCAAGGCTGGTGTAGATGTTGTATTACTTTGTGTTGATGGCAGTAAAGGTATAAAGCAAAAAGATATTGATTTTATTAATGACTTTAAAACTACCAATAATCTTATGTTAATTGTTACCAAAACGGACTTAACAAATTATGAAAAATTATATCCACAATTAGCACAACTTAATGGATTGGATTATGTAAAAAGTATAATCCCAGTTTCTTCCTTTAAAGGTAGGAATATTGATGTTGTTGTTAACGAAATAAAAAAATATTTGCATGATGATATTAAATATTTTGATGATGACCAATATACCGATAAATCAGTTAGATTTATGATTAGTGAATTAATCAGAGAAAAAACATTGTGGTTACTTCAAGATGAAATTCCACATGGTATTGCCGTTGAAGTGACACTTTTTGACGAAAAACCTAATCGTATTGACATAGATGCTGATATTATATGTGAAAAAGAGTCACATAAACAGATTATAATCGGTAAAAACGGTAGTATGATAAAAGAAATAGGTACCAAAGCACGTATAGAGATTGAAAAACTTGTAGATAAAAAAGTATTTTTAAATTTATTTGTAAAAGTAAAGAATGGTTGGCGTAATAAACAATCAATAATTAATGATTTAGGGTATGACATCAAGGAGTTAGATAAATAATTTTAACATAATCAAACATACTAATTGTAAGGAGATTGTGTATGGATAATGCGATGGAAACATGTTGGAAATTATTTAACGAAACAGGAGAGATTAATTACTATTTATTATATAAAGCACTAAAGGAAAAAGTTGAATAGTTGGAACAGATTAAATTTACAGGTATAGTATTAAAAAGTGTAGATTATAAAGAAAAAGATAAGTTAATTACTATCTTTAGTCTTGAACTTGGTTTAATAACTGCTACACTAAAAAGTGTAAGGCAAGAGAAAGCAAAATTAAAGTTTGCTTCTATGCCTTTTTGTTTTGGCGAATTTGTAGCCACAAAGAAAAATGATTATTTGTTAATTACCGAGTGTTATCAAATTGAAAGTTTTTATAACATCATATCCAATTATCAAAAATCAGTAATAGGGTTTTTAATGTTGGAACTTACAAGTATAATTATGCGTAAAGAACCTGACGACCAATGGTTTTTAACTTTAATTAATTATTTAAAAATTCTTGAATATTCTGATATTAATCCCAATATTATTGCGATTAAATTTATGCTTAATACACTTAATAAAATAGGTTATGGTTTAAGTTTTGATTGCTGTAGTGAATGTGGATTAAAATTTAACGGAGATGTTTATATCAATCTAGAAATGGGTGAATTAGAATGTTCTTCTTGTAAGAGTGTTAATTCGGTTAAACTTTCTAGACAACAGTTTGGAATATTAAAAAATATTGATGCAGTATCACTTAATAATGTTAATACAATTAAACAAAAAGATGATGTATTAGTTGCTATTAGGAATGTACTTAAACATAACTTATCTTTGCGTACTGGCTGTAATATCAAATCTATCTAAAATTTATTTACATATAAATAACACACTACTTTAAGTAATGTGTTATTTTTATTCTGTTTAATTGATAATTAATATTGACAAACATTAATCTTAATAATAAAATTATTAAAAATAATTAACTAGGTGTTTTTTATATTTTTATTTATGATTGAAAGGGATAATGTTTATGAGAAAAATAAAATCTAAAGTTTTGTTACTTATGGCGACAATATTACTATCGTCAATATTTATTTTTTCAGGCTGTGGCGGTAATTTTGGTGGTTCTACTGGTGGTGGAAATTATAATGGCGGTTATACTCCATCGCATACACATTCTTATGATAAGGAAGTAGTTGCTGATCAATATCTTTGTGTGCCAGTAAGTTGTACTACTCCTGCTTATTATTATAAGTCTTGCTCATGTGGTAAGAAAGGGGAATATACATTTTCTTATGGAGAACCGCTTGGGCATAATTATGTTGATAAACCAGGACTTGAACCTACTTGTATTGATTCTGGTTATACAGAATATAAAGAATGTTCAAGATGTGAACATATTATAGATCAAATATACATTGCTCCACTTTGGCATGAATATGTTGATGGAGTATGTACTCGTTGTGATCATGTTAAGACTACATCAACAACAGATTTAAAATATTTTAATTTTACATTAATTGATAATAAAGGTACACCATTAGAACATGATGATGAATATGAAATTTCTTTAAAAAATGAATACATTAATGAGTTGTATAACGAAGTTCCAGAAGAAATTGTAATACCTAGTAGAATTAATTATGAATATAACATGGGTACTGTAACATCTATTGCTGATAATGGATTTGCTTCTTATCGTATTAAAGATATTACTATACCAGATTCTGTTAAATCAATTGGTATGAATGCTTTTATTCATGCAGGCTTGAATGCAACTATAACTGTACCGAGTGGTGTAAATTTATGTTATAGGTCATTTTATGGATCTCAATTTAAATCAGTTATTTTAAATGATGGTATTGAAGAAATACCTAATGAATGTTTTTATAATTGTACCAATCTGTCTAATGTTACCATGCCGGATTCAGTAAAATATATAGGAGATAAAGCATTTGCAGGTTGCAAGAACCTTAAAAATATTACCAATCCTTCACATGCGGATAAAATAATTACTTTATCTAATAATCTTTCACGTGTGGCTAAAAATGCATTTAGTGACAGTAACCCAGAATTATATGATGAAAAAGATGGAGTGCTATATGTTGATACATGGGCTGTTGGTGTTAAAGATAAAACTACTTTAGAAAAAGTAGAAATAAAAGATGGCACAGTTGGATTATCTGATGAGTTGTTTTACATTAATAATAATGATTATTTACAAGAAACAAATTTAAAATGTAGTATAAAATCAGTTTATTTACCAAGTAGTGTTAAATACATAGGGTATAGTGCTTTTGCTGATTGTGAAAGATTAATTAGAGTTGATGGCGGTATTGGCTTATTATATTTTAGTGATTATGCGTTTGAAAATTGTACTTCATTAACATCAATAGTGCTATATGAAAAAGTTAAAAGTTTAGGCAGTTATACATTCTATGGGTGTAAACAATTGACTAGTTTATCAATTATGGGTGATGAATTAATGTTTGGTGGTGAATCTTTTGCATATTGCCCAATATCTAGTATAAGTGTTAATCCCAACCATGTTCAGTTTTGTGTTGAAAATAATTGTTTGATTGATTATGGTAATGGTACTATAGTTATAGGTAATAGGACTGGTATTATTCCTGATGCATGTGAGCATGTATTAACATGTGAAAATGGAATGCGTAGTATTGCAAAAATTGGAGAATACGCTTTTTCTGGAAGAGTAACATTTAGTAGTATAAATATACCAGAGTCTATATTTATAATAGATGAATACGCTTTTGCTGATTGTAAAAATTTAGAAACAGTAGTATTACCAACATCTACTGGTGATAATAAATATAGAATTAATGAAGGTGCATTTTATAAGTGTAGTAAACTTAAAAATATTAATTTCCCAGACAATTTGTATGAGATTGGCTATCAAGCATTTGCATATTCTGGTTTTACTAGTATCGACTTAACCAATATTTGTCATCAAAAAAATATGTATATGGCTGGTCAAGTTTTTGCATATTGTGAAAATCTAGAAGAAGTAACTATTACATTAGAACAAAGGTATCTACCGGCATTAACATTTAATGAGTGTAGTAAATTAACAAAAATTAATTATTTAGGCACTATCGAACAATGGAATAAAATAACAAAATATAATCAGTGGGATTATAGAACTGCGGATTATATAGTATATTGTAGCGATGGTAATCTTACAAAAGAAGAAGTTAATGCATAATTGATAGTTTTCTAATGTGTGCTTTTTAATAAACAAAAGATGATTGTATCTAATGTGATTAATCATCTTTTTTTGTGTTAAAAATATGTAAAAATAAGGGAAAAGTAATTAATTTAGTTGGCAAAAATTACTGCATGTTTTATAATATCCATGATGTCAAAAATTTTTAATAACAAATAGGAGAAAATATGGCAAAAAAATACGTTTATCTATTTAAAGAAGGTAACGCAAAAATGCGTAACCTACTTGGTGGTAAAGGCGCTAACTTGGCAGAAATGACCAATTTAGGATTACCTGTACCACAAGGATTTACTGTTACTACAGAAGCATGTAACAAGTATTATAAAGACAACGAGACTATTTCTGACGACATCGTTAAACAAATAGAAGTTGCTCTTGTTAAGACAGAAAAAGTTACAGGCAAAACTTTTGGTAGTAAAGAGAATCCACTATTAGTATCAGTACGTTCAGGTGCTAGAGCAAGTATGCCTGGTATGATGGACACTATACTTAATTTAGGTCTTAATGATGAAGTTGTTGAAGGACTTGCTAATTTGACCAATAACACTCGTTTTGCTTATGATAGTTATCGTAGATTCATTACTATGTTTGCTGACGTAGTTATGGGTGTTGATAGACTTAAATTTGAAGCAGCGATGGATAAGATTAAAGAAGCAAAAGGTTATGAAAAAGATACTGACCTTACTGCTGATGACTTAAAGAAATTGGTTAAAGACTTTAAGGCTATCTATAAGAAAGAATTAAAACATGATTTCCCACAAGACCCAAGAACTCAATTATTTGAAGCCGTTAAAGCAGTTTTCCGTTCTTGGAACAATCCACGTGCAGAAGTTTATCGTCGTATGAATGATATACCACGTGAATGGGGTACTGCCGTTAACGTTCAAAGCATGGTATTCGGTAACATGGGCGAAACCAGTGGTACTGGTGTTGCATTTACTCGTAACCCAGCAACTGGTGAAAAGGCTCTTTATGGTGAATATTTGATGAATGCACAAGGTGAAGACGTTGTTGCAGGTATTCGTACACCAAGCCCAATAAGCCATTTAAAAGAACAAAATGTTGATTTATACAATCAATTTGTTTCTATTTGTAACAAACTAGAAAAACATTACAAAGATATGCAAGATATGGAATTTACTATTGAAAATGGTAAACTTTATATGTTACAAACTCGTAATGGTAAACGTACTGCTGCTGCTGCATTACAAATCGCTATCGACCTTGTTAATGAAGGTATGATTACAAAGAAGGAAGCACTTCTTAAGATCGAACCAAAGAGTCTAGATGCTCTATTACACCCAACATTTGATGCGGATGCATTAAAGAAAGCAAAGGCTATTGCTACTGGTTTGGCTGCTAGCCCAGGTGCTGCTTGTGGTGTTATTGCATTAACTCCAGATAAAGCAAAAGAATTTAAGAAAGCAGGCAAGAAAGTTGTATTAGTTAGAAGCGAAACCAGCCCAGAAGATATCGAAGGTATGGCTGCCGCTCTAGGTGTACTTACTGCTACTGGTGGTATGACATCACATGCTGCCGTTGTTGCACGTGGTATGGGTACAGCCTGTGTTGCTGGTTGTAAACAATTAAGCGTTAGAGAAGACAAGAACGAGATTTCAGTTGCAGGTCAAATTCTAAAAGAAGGAGACTATATTGCTATTGATGGTTCTACTGGTAAGATTTATGCACAAGAGATTAAGACTTGTGAAGCAGAAATTACTGGTAACTTCGCTACAATTATGTCTTGGGCAGATGAAGTTGCAAAAGTTCAAGTTAGAGCCAATGCAGATAATGAAAGAGATGCAAAACGTGCATTATCTTTAGGTGCTACTGGTATCGGTCTATGCCGTACAGAGCATATGTTCTTTGAAGCATCAAGAATTAAAGCAGTTAGAGAAATGATTATTGCTCAAGATGCTCAAGCAAGAGAAAAAGCACTTAATAAGATTCTACCAATGCAAAAGGGTGACTTCGTATCTATGTTTAAGGTTATGAATGGTCTACCTGTAACAATTAGATTCTTGGATCCACCTCTACATGAATTCTTACCACACGAAGCCGCTGAACAAAAAGAATTGGCTAAAGAATTGGGTAAGACATATCAAGAAATTAAAGATATTGTTGATGGATTAAGTGAATTTAACCCAATGATGGGATTCCGTGGTTGTCGTCTATCTATCGTTATGCCAGAAATTGCAAAGATGCAAACAACAGCAGTTATTGAAGCCGCTATTGAATGTATTAAGAAAGATAAGATTGATGTTCATCCAGAGATTATGGTTCCACTTGTAGGCGATGTTAAAGAATTCTTATATGTTAAAAATATAATTAAGACTACAGCAGATGAATTAATCGCTAAAGCAAAAATTGATTTAACATACAAAATTGGTACTATGATTGAAATTCCAAGAGCCGCTATTACTTCAGCAGAAATTGCTAAAGAAGCACAATTCTTCTCATTCGGTACTAATGACTTAACACAAATGACATTTGGATTTAGCCGTGATGACGCTGGTAAGTTTATTGGCGAATATTATGACAAACGTGTTCTTGAATATGACCCATTCGTTAGAATTGATGAAAAGGGCGTAGGACACTTGATGCAATATACTGTTAAGAATGCTAGAGCAGTTGATAAGAACTTTAAGATTGGTATTTGTGGCGAACAAGGTGCTGATCCATTAAGTGTTGAATTTGCTCATAGATCTGGTATTACTTATGTATCATGCTCTCCATTCAGAGTTCCAATTGCTAGATTGGCAGCAGCCCAAGCAGCAATTAAATGTGGAAAGTAATTTATGATACGCAAAATCTACGATTTTGCAAAAACTATAAATAGTTTTTTAAAAAGCAGGGTATTAAGCCCTGCTTTTTGTATCA
>DJSB01000032.1:17710-17885 GCA_002437945.1 Christensenella sp. UBA6345
TGCGTCAGCCTATATCAAATGCTACTAACGTGGCGCTTGTATAGGGCTTCCTAGTCATAATTACCGTATAGGCTGATTACTTTCAATAAGACAACAAATTAAATAAATCTACGATTTTGCAAAAACTATAAATAGTTTTTAAAAAGCGGGGTGTTAAGCCCTGCTTTTTGTATCA
>DJSB01000032.1:17917-58634 GCA_002437945.1 Christensenella sp. UBA6345
TGCGTCAGCCTATATCAAATGCCACTAACGTGGCGCTTGTATAGGGTTTCCTAGTCATAATTATTGTATAGGCTGATTACTTTCAATAAGACTATAACTATATACAATAATATTTAATTATATGTGCAAATTTAACTCTTTTATGATATACTTATTTATAATAAGGGAGTATGTGAATTGAAAAAAGTATTTACATTATTAAGTTTAATATTTGTTTCTTTGTGTAGCATGACAATATTTATAGGTTGCTCAAAAGGTAAGGATAAAGATAAGTCTAATAATAACCAACCAGACTACAATATTCAAATCAACGCAGATATGTTTCAAACCCAATATAAGATAGGTCAACCTTTTAAGATGGTTTCTAACACTGGTGGTAAATCCATATATTTAGATGAAAATGGTAATACTCAACAAGTTATTAATGACTATAATAGTTATAACAATTGGAAAAAATTACTCATTTCTTCTAATTCAAATTCTGATAATAATACTCATAATTCTTCTGCACTTTTTTCTACTGATAATTCATCTCAAGATGTGGGTATTCCTATAGGCACATATGTAGAAGATGGAAAAACAAAAATACTATATGATACTGACGACTATAAGATTATTGGTTTTACTTCTAAAAAATCTGGAACTTATGTCCTAAAAATAAAATTTGGTAAATATGTTGGCGAAATATCATATACAATTGATAATGATAATATAAATGAGATTGATTTTGCAGATAATAATCATTTTTATGTTAATGAAAATGTTGATCATATTAGACTACGTGTAATATACGAAAGTGGCTACACTGAATATATTAATTATTCTTTTAATAATAATGAAAACATTGATACTTCATCTGCTACAGATGGTGATGGTAGAGAAATAATATTAGAAAAATATAATAACTATAAATTAAAATATTATGTACATAATATAAAAAGCATTTCTCAAAATGGTCTTTTAACCGAGTTTCCTATTGGATTTACATATGATTTTGGGAATATGGGTGATATGAACGTAGTTATAGAAACTACGGATAATTATATACTAAATAAAGATATTCATTTTAATGCACTACTTAATTGTGACAGTGTTGGCGAACAAACACTTGATTTAGTAGATGATACGAATACCATTATGTTGCCTTATAATTACACAGTATATGACGTTAAAAGTGTAAGTTTGATTGATGATTACCAACAATATTCTATATCCGATATTCCTAAATATGTCCGTGTTGGGACTATTATGTCCAATGGTCTAGAGTTTAATGGGTTGGAATTAAAATTGCCTTCTACTTATGATTATGATGTTGATACTAATTTACGTACATATCATATTCATTATCAAAATTTTGATTTAGATTATCACATTTATGTTATTAAAGAAAAATCAATTAAAAGTATAAGTGTTGATGGGTTATGGACTAGCACATATTTTCAAGGAGAAAATTTTAGTTATCTTGATACAGAAGCAAATAATTTATATGGATATGCTGATCAAGGTGAGTTGAAGAATAGTGTAAATATCTCATATCTTGATTTACTTGATAACTTTAATTCTGACGATTTTTATAGTAAAATTAAATTTAATAATGATACCGATAATGACCATCTTATTCGACTTTATGACAAAAAATATGAGCAGATTGACAATATCCATAATAATACTTACAATGAATTCATTTTTATTTCTCAATATCCATATTTAACAATCAAAGACTTGCTTTATTTTAATAATATTTATTTTAATAATATTAAATTATCTGCACCAATATATGTTACATATGATGATAATACAGTAGAAGTTGTTAGAGCGGATTATGATAGTATTATCGGAATAGAAAATTTTGATAGTAAGCATATCGGCAACAATTTATTAACTTTACAATATAACGGAATACTTTTTAATTATAAGTATAAGGTAGAAAAAGTTGATGAAGTATCTATTGTAGATAATATCTTTTGTGGCGAATATACAAAAGACAAGGTTGTTACTGCTAAAATTACATTTAAAAATGGTATTCAAAAACAATCTAGAATTAATGATTATGTAATACTAGAAACTCCTAATAGGATTATTTGTAAATTTGGATACGGATTAAATTCAAAAATAAAAATTTTTAATAAGCAACTTATAAATGGCGATGTTGAAATAATTGAAAACAATCAATATACTCAATATGAAAGTGTAAATTCTTTAAAAGCAAGAATAGTTAATAATGGTATAACTGATGTTGTAGATTTTAAATATAAACTTCCTACCAGTGAATGTGGAGACTTCGAAATTAATTTATCTATTGGTGGTAAAATAATTAAATATAATTATAAAGTTGTAGGTATTAAAAAAGTATATGTCGATTCACAATCATTAGATTTATATAAAGATTTCCCCAATATAACTAGATTACCTTTAATTATTGAATATACTGATGGAAGTTATGGTACTGATAGTTATTATTTAGTTAATCCGATAATATTAGATACTGTGGGTAATTTCACAATTAAATTTATTTATTCAGGATATAACTATTTTGATAATATTACTTTTGATTATGAAGTAAAAGATAATCCTGTTTATGCTATTGAACAAAATAATAAATACGACTATATAGTATACGGACAAAAATCAAAAGAAATAGAAATTATTGTTTCTACATCTTTAGGTATTAAATCTGATAAAGTTAATGTTAATTTTGAAGATTATTTAACTAGTGGAGTGCATAGTCAACAAGTAGTATTGTATGGCACAACATTTACCGTAAATTACATTGTGGAACAACCTATCGAAATTGAATTTTCCGGAACTAGAGTATATCAACTTAATCAAGTATTTAGGTATAGTAGTTTATATGTAAAAAGTAACAATAGTTATTATTATGTAAGTCTTGATTCAGAAATGATATATATTCAACCTACTAATACTAATATTGCAATTACTGGTTTTGATACTTCAACTGCTGGAATTAAAGAATTAACAATTCATTATTATAATACTTATTATAAATTTAAGTATATTGTAGGCGAAATAGAAAGTATTAGGGTGTCTAATAGTGGACAAAGATTCTATATAAACGAATCAAAGAAAGTTATTTTAAATATTAAATTTAAAGATGTAGAGCAAGAAGTCGCTTCGTATGAATATTATATAGGTTATAGTGAAAATAGAGATACTGTTGGAGATCATACCTATGAGTTGTATTACAATGATAAAAAATTAGTGTTTAATTATACTGTATATGATTATTTAAGTTGTGAAATTACAGAAATAAGAGATACTGAATTTGAAGTTAATGATAATACTATAAAAATAACTTCTAATAATATTGGCTATTCACCAGATGATTCGTCACAAAATTTGCGTTTAAAATATAAAATCAATACTACCGATGGTCAGACAGAAGAACATGAAGATTTTATTAATATTAAAGATAATAGAGTGGGTTTACATAAACAAGAATTAATATTGCAAAATAAATTCAAGTATATAATTGAATATGAAATTAAGCAACCTAAAAATATAACTGTTAGTTTAAGTGACGGATTTACAGTCGATGATACAGTATATTATGTTAAAGGTATGCATACAACTGCACGTATAGTAGTTAAAATTATTCAAAATGATGGTAGTTCTGATTGGGAATATTATTATGTTAATTTAAACGAATTGAATGTTGGGACTTATAATAACACAATAGAAATCTTGGGGCAAAACTTACAATATTCTTTTGTAGTAGTTCAACTTGATAGTATTGATTGTGTTGCAACCAATGATGTTTATTTAGGCTATGGTAACATATTAAATATTAAGATAGACATAACTTCTCAACAGGGTGTTAGTTTTGTGCGTTATATTTCTAAAGAAGTGCAACCAACACAATTAGGAGAAAATGAGTGTTGCTTCTATTATTATGATAATTTGTGTAATGTTAAATATAACGTAATTAGTAATAACATAACTAGTATAGAAATTGTTGATAATACTATTTCAACTCAATATCATATTAATTCTGATGAAAAAGTACTTAACGATGGTGCTACACTTAAAATTAATTATGAAGATGGCTCAAGTGAGATTATTAAATACTCTGTTACATATGTTGGTTACTTTTATATAGAAGAGAAAATAAGTAATAATTTAATACAAAGAACTATGGTTGATGATCTAGAAATATACTGGCAAGGTAATAATAAAGTTGGCGAATATAATTTCTATATTTATTATAAAGGATATAGACAATTAATTTCTTATTCGGTTATTGAATAATTAATAATAAAAAATTACAGAGTGTATAATGAAACTTATGTATGTTTCAATACACTCTGTTTTTTTATGTTCTGATAGTAATTTATTTTGTTTTAAGTAGTATTTTATGTGAATTGGGCTGTATATATGTAAAATATTAAAAAATATACTAGATTTTTACAAAAAATAAAGGAAATTTAATTTTATAATTGTATTTATTAAGTAGACGGGATTTTTTATACAAAATAAATTAAGGGGATATTTATTGGATAATTTTGAAGAATTTAAACAAAAAGTAAAAGATGCCAATGATATAGTTTCTGTTGTATCTAAATATGTCACATTAAATCGTAAAGGTAAGACATGGTGGGCTAATTGTCCGTTCCATTATGAAAAAACACCAAGTTTTGCGGTTAATGGTACCGAGCAATATTATCATTGTTTCGGTTGTGGCGTGAGTGGAGATGTATTTGGGTTTGTGCAACATATGGAAAATTGTGATTTCTATGATGCATTAAAGATTCTTGCTGAAAATGCAGGACTTGCTATGCCGGATTTTTCACACGATGGCAAAGATGCTGAAAGAAAAAAAGAACGTGAACAAGTATATGCTGTATTGCGTGAAGCAGCACTTTACTATTACAAAAATTTAAGTTTGCCAGCCGCACAACCAGCACGTGATTACGTTATAGGTAAACGTAAACTTGATAGCGCATCGATAAAGGCTTTTGGACTTGGGTATTCGCTAGGGTGGAATGAAGTAATTGACCATCTAAAGAAAGCAGGTTATTCATATGACATTATGCAAAAGGCAGGTATAATAGAGAAAAATCAGCATGATAGATATTATGACGTATTCGCTAAAAGATTGATTTTCCCTATTATCAATAGCAATGACAATGTTGTAGGATTTAGTGCTAGAGTACTAGAACCTGTCAGCCACACAAAATATCGTAACACTGGTGAAACTATTGTTTTTAAGAAAAATGAATGTGTTTATGGTATTAACTTGATTAAAAAATTTAAACATAACGAACCGCTTAATGAGATAATTATTGTTGAAGGGCAGATGGATGTTATTTCATTATATAAAGCAGGGGTTAGAAATGCGGTGGCTTGTTTGGGTACTGCGCTTACACCCAACCATGCTAAACAACTTAAAAAGTATTGTGATAAAGTTGTTGTTTGTTTTGATGGCGATGGCGCTGGTAAAAAGGCTACATTAAGAAGTTTAGATATTTTAGTTTGTGCAGGACTTGATGTGTATGTAACATCGTTACCACCGGGGGTTGACCCAGACGAATATGTACTTAAATATGGTGTAGATAGTTATCGTCAACGTATTAGTGATGCAAAGTATTGGGTCGAATATTTAATTAATGAATATGCTTCTAGTTACAACCTTAAACGTGCAGAAGAACGTAATAGTTTTGTTATATCGTCACTTAATGTTATTAAAAAATTGGGTAGTAATACCGAGCAAAATGTATATTTACAAATGGTTAAAGAATTAAGTAATATATCGTTAGATGTCTTAAAAAGAGATTTAGAAGATATAGATAATATGACAAATGTTGAAGAACCTACTGTAAAAAACAATGAATCATCTATAACAAAAGAAAATGCTTATGTAAAAGCAGTTAAGTTTGTTATGGGTGCATTACTACATAAAAAAGAATATGCTACATTAAATGATGATGTAAAGGATAATTTGCTAGACCCAGACATACAAAAATTGTATGACTATATAGCAGATTGTCATAGCAATAATAAGTTACCTATTGTGAGTCATGTATTCGATATGTATGATGTCGATAATACTCCACTTATCAATGATATTATTAATTTTGATTTTGCCGAATCACTTGATAATGAAACATATTATAATGATTGTGTTAAGTTGCTTATAAGAAGTGGATTAGAGATAAAACAACGTGACTTGGCTAATAGAATATCACTTGAAAGTGATATAGAAAAACGAAAAGAGTTAAGTCGAGAATTATCTTTGATAATACTTAAGTTAACTCAATTACGTAAAAAATAAGTACTATGCAAAGTACTAAAAAATGGCTTTATGCCTATAAAAAATAAAAAGGATAACAAATGGATAAAAAATTAGAATTAGATGTAGAAAATCTTATACAATCAGCAAAAAAGACCAATGAAATTCATGAAGAAGATATTGCGAGTAAATTGGTAAAACATGAATTAACTCCAGAGATTATGGCTGGCATAATATCAATGTTTGAAGATGAAGGTGTTAAGGTTATACCATCAGAAGATATTGAAGTTAAAGATGAAGATTTAAAAGAAATTATAAGTACTGTTAAAGTTGATGACCCAGTAAAAATGTATTTAAAAGATATTGGTACTGTACAACTTTTAACTAGTGATCAAGAAGTTGAACTTGCAAAAAAGATTCTTGAAGGCGATGAGTTTGCTAAGTCCGAACTTATCGAACGTAACTTAAAATTAGTAGTTTCTATTGCAAAAAAATATGTTAATAGAAGTTCTATGCAATTTTTGGATTTAATTCAAGAAGGTAATTTAGGATTAGTTAAAGCGGTAGAAAAATTTGATTATACTAAAGGTTTTAGATTTTCCACATATGCTACTTGGTGGATTAGACAAGCCATTACTAGAGCCATAGCAGACCAAGCACGTACAATTCGTATTCCTGTACATATGGTAGAAACTATACATAAATTGTCTAGGGTGTCAAAACAACTTATGCAAGAACTAGGCCGTGATCCTACTACTGCTGAAGTTGCCGAGCGTATGGGTATAAGTGAACAACGTGTTAATGAAATACAAAAAATTGCGCAAGACCCAGTAAGTTTGGAAAGTCCAGTAGGTGAAGAAGACGAAAGTAAAATAGGTGATTTCGTTGAAGATGATAGTTTTAAAAGTCCAGCAGAAAGTGCAGCACAAGATATTTTGAAAGCACAATTGTTGGCAGTAATTGAAACATTAACTCCACGTGAACAAAAGGTTATTCGCTTGCGTTATGGTTTAGATGATAATCACCCACGTACTTTGGAAGAAGTTGGTAAAGAATTTAATGTTACTAGGGAACGTATTCGTCAGATTGAAGCAAAAGCATTAAGAAAACTTCGTAACCCTAATAGAAGTAAAAGATTGGAAGACTTTGTAGAATAATGTTAGGTAAAAGATTAAATACAATAGTGTCTTTTTGTGGTAAACCATTAAGAGTTGCAGATGTTGGTTGTGACCATGGTTATGTGTTAAAGGAACTTGCTAATAATGGTGCACAGTTTTTAATAGCAACTGATATAAGTGCTCCGAGTGTAAAGAAAGCAGATGATTTACTTAAAAGTATCAATTATAGCAATTATGATGTTAGAGTGGGTGATGGTTTATCTACATTAACTGATGAAGATCATTTGGATTTGATTGTTATAGCGGGTATGGGTGGATACGAAATTATAGAAATTTTGTCCAAAAGCAAGATAAAACTCAATTATTTAGTTTTGCAGCCACAAAACAATGTAGTATTATTAAGACAATATTTAATGAATAATAATTTTATTATAATTAAAGATTGGGTTGTTAAAGATAATAATAAATTCTATAATGTTTTAAAAGTAAAAAAGAGTGATAAAATACAAACTTTATCACAAAAAGATATTACTTATGGTGTAACCAATCTACTAGAATATAACCCAGATTTTGTAGAGATGTTAATGTATGAAAATGCAAAAATGACAGAAAGATTACAACGTATTACCAACGAAAATACAAGACAAAAATTTGAAATAATGATTGCCAATAACAATTATGAAATTAATAGTGCAAATAATAGGAGATAGTATGGAAAAAATATTAAAATATCAAGAACTTGATAGTAAGTTACAACAATTAGAAAAGAAAATTTCTTCTTCTAATGAAAAAGCAGTTATGAATCAAATGATAGGCTTTGTAAAAGATGCTCAAAATAAGAGTATGGAACTAGAACAAAAAGCAAAGAAAATTATGGAAGAATATATTAACCTTAAGAAAGAATATGACAAAAATGTTCTGCTTATTAAAGATTTAACTGCCAAAGATTCTAAAGACTTAACCACCGAGCAAATGGATGAAATATTCAATCAAATTAATTTGGTATCCAGTAATTTGTATATGATAGAACGTAATCTTAATATACAATTGGTTAATATTAAGAGTATACTTAAAGAATTTGAAAATACAAAAAACGGTGTAATTAAGGCAAAAAATAAACATAAAGAAAGTAAAGAAAAGTATGAAGCACTAGTTAATACTATTACTCCAGAAATTAACAAAGTTAAAAAAGAAATGCAGGCTCTAGAATCTAGTGTTGATGAAAAATTAATGTCTAAATATAAGACACTAAAACATGATAATATTTTCCCAGTATTTGTACCACTTAATAATGGTAATTGTGGCGGTTGTCGTATGGCTTTACCTATGGGTAAATTAGATAAATTAAAAACCGATGGTTATATTGTTTGTGACCAGTGCGGTAGAGTTATTTTTAATAAATAACGATTAATTATATATGTGCTTAATATTTAAATGATTGGGTATTTATAATTAATTTTATTATTTATTTGTTATCAATTTTTAACTAATTTTTAATTTAAAAAGAACAATGGAATGTCAAATTTTGTTGTTCTTTTTTTGTGTGTTTATTAAATATAGTAGGGCAACATTAATAATTATTGGTCTGCATAAATATCTATTAATATGTATAAATATACACTCACAAAAAATCAAAATTTAATCGTAAAATCAGTTATCATAGATTAAAATATAATCAAAAACAAGTTTCAATTATGTTATTTAATTATAACTAATAAAGTTATTTTAATATAACAAAAATCTTTAATTTAATAGTTTTTTATACTAGTTTTCTATCTTGTATTTTTTCTATTTTGTATTAATTTTTTGCTATTTTGTATTAATTTTTGATTTTTTTAATAAAATTTGTTGATACAAAATTTGTGTAAAAATACCCTATATAGTTGACTATGCGTATGGATTTTTATATACTTAATAAGGCAATATTATATTATATATAATAAATATTAATATTTTTTGCTTAAATTAATTTATATTGTACAAACTAATACCAATAAATTTTGATTCAAATTTGTTGTTATTTTAGTTAATATTGAGATTGATAAATAAGGAAGAATTACTAATGAAGACTAAGAGACCTAATTTTAGAGTAAAACATCCATATCAAAATTTAATTAATAGTATCTTAATGGGTTTAATACTACTTTTAAGTAGTGTTTTATCTGTTTTTTTAATTAAGCCTATTTCTAATTCGATAGGCTTCGTTGATGCGTATGGCGGTAACGGTTCGGAAGAACGCCCATTCCTTATCTACAATCTTGACGATTTGAAGAATGTTAATTTCTATTCAAAACGTACTATGGTCGCAGGGTATAGTAGTAACAGACGTAATTTTAAACTTATGGCTAATGTCGATGCTTCACAACTTAATGGTATAGTTATGGATTCATTCGATGGTACTTTTGATGGTAACTCTAATACAATTACATCTTCTATGCAATTGTTTAACATTATAGAAGAAGGTTCTGTTGTTAAGAATCTTAATATTGATACTCAATTCCAAGCAACATTGTTTGACCCATTCTCTTCATTCAGTCTAGCAGTGTACAAGAATAACGTATTACATAATGATTTAATCAATAATATTACAGGACATAATGTAAAAATTGAATATGGTTTTGATTCAACAGCAAAGAATAATGCTGCTTTTTCTGCACGTTATTATTTAGGTGCTTTGGATAATGATATTGAAGATACTCAAGAAGAAATAGCATTACTATCTGAAGAAGAAACAACCAAAAAATCTCAATTAGAAGAAAAAATAGCCCAACTTGAAGGTTATAAAAATAAAGTAAATAGTGCAGTTGAACATTATTCTATTGATCTTGATAAATTGGTTACAGAAGAATATGAAAGTCTTATGAAAGAAGGCTATGAGATTTCTGATGAAGATTTATCTTCTATTCTTGATCATGAAAAACAAATTAACTCTTTAGAGTATTCTGAAGAGCGTCTTTCTGCTTTGTTGGATGCAGGTATTGACCCATATTCAAAAGAATATTATGTAGGTACTGCGGTTGATGATTATTTAGAAGCATACAATGAAGAAAATAATTTAGAAGTTGACGAGATATACACTGATATCAATATACCACATTTAGCAATTGCTAACTATGGTACTATTACTGATATCAATATCAATAATCCATCAGAAACATTATACAACCATGGAGGTATTGTTAGACTTAATTTTGTAGATTCAACAATAACCAAATGCGTAGTTAACAATGGTACTATATATGGTGCAACTAATAGTCCATTGGGTGGTATAGCAGATATTAATATGTCAGGTTTGACTCAATGTGGTGTCGATGATGTCGATCTTAATGGTGGCTCTGGATATAATGAACCTGTTAATTATAAAGAATATGCTTTTAATACTTATTCTGATACATACAACACATCATTTAAAAATGGTGCTTCTGTTGGTGGATTGGTTGGTGTTACTATTCCAGTAACTCATGTAGATTCTCAACTTTTAGCACCTGTTACTCCTGATAGTGGTGAGGGATCTAGTACAGAAGATAGTAATATAAACATAACTTATTCAAATTGTTATTATTTTAGAAGAGATCCAAGGTCTCCTTTAAAGGGTTCTGCGGGCAGTAGTGGTAGCCCAGGTGGACGTGGTGGTACGGTTGGTGGACTAGTTGGTGTTTCGTATTTTGGGATTTTGGGGTATATTTATTCCTCATCAGGGAATAATAGTGGTTTAAAAGATAAAACAAGGGAAGGTGAAAATAAAAAGGATTATGCTAATTTAGAGTGCCTTAATTTAACATTTAACACTTGTTATGTTATAGGTTCATTCTCTGGTGGTAATGGCGGTGCAGGATATGGTGGCGCTGGTGGCTCTGGTGGACCTGGTGGCAATGGTTGGGAAGGTACCGGAACTGCAACTGGCGGTGATGGTGAAGCAGGAACAGATGGAACTGTTGGCGGTGGCGGCGGTGCTGGTGGTAATGCCGGAGTTTTTATAGGATTCTTTAAAAGTTCGTATTTTAAGTCATGGACATTAGCAGTAGGGTATAGGACTTTAACTTTTTCAACAAATTGTTACACTCCTAGTTACTATACCAATTATAAGTTAACAGCAGGTTATGGCGCCGGCGGTGGTGGCGGTGGCAGTGGTGGTCAAGGTGGCGGTGGCGGTGGCGGAATACAATTCTTTTGGTGGCAAAAACACACTTCTATGTACGGCACTTATGGAAACTGGGGAAGAAGTGGAAAGATTGCACGTGGTATTTATTTCGGAAATGGTGGTACAAGTGGTGGTGTTAGTACTAATGGAGGAACTCCGGGTAGTTCTGGTGGTACTGGTGGCAAAGGCGGTAAAGGTGGTAATGGCGGCGCTGGTGGAAGTGGTGGAGAAAGTGGCTATGTATATTCTACATATGGATATACTGAGACTGATTCTACAGTTTCGACAGCAACATATTCGAGTATGAAATGGGCTACTACTGGTTCTAATGGTGGTGGTATAAGTGGTGGTACTGGTGCTGATGGTGGTGGTCAATATGGTGGTACAGGTGGTACAGGTGGTAGAGGTGGCGATGGTGGGCGTGGGACTTCTGGACAAAGTGCTAATACGGATTGGACACATGGGAAACTAGTATACAACACTACTTATGCTGATGGTTCAAGATATACTAACTGGAATCTAAATACTCATAAAAAGAAAACTTTTACTGGGTATGATTTTAATACTGTATGGTATATGGACCAGACCGCTAGAAGACCAAAATTGAGAACTTCAAAATCAATAACTAATGGTAATGCAATATTACACATTGGTTTAAAAATATATCTAGATAATGAAGAGATAATTTCACAAAGTAATGAATATAAGCGTTTTGCCGATCTTAATTTTAATATTTCTTCTCCATATTTATATAAAAGAAATAGTGATATTGTTTATGATGATCAATCATACAAAAGTGGTAACTATGTTGCCAATTCGTCTTATCTAGACAATGTCGGATTTATAAATGATAATGGCATCTATGTTAAAGATGGTCAAATTTTAACTATTACTGGTAACACTAATGCCGATAAATTGACTGGTGTATCGCATTTTGATGTAATAAAAGTATGTATAGATGAGAATAATTCTAATACGAATTTTGCTAGTATTTTAGATTTCGATACTACTAATAAATACGGATATATCAGTTCAGAATATAAGTATACTTCAAATTCAAATAGTGACACACCATCAGAATTACAAATTAAAATGCGTGATTATGATTTTAAAGGATGGACTGATGCACAACCAGTTGTAATGAAAGTATATTTACGTACTAGATTGAAGGGGGCTGGAACATTTAACAATCCATATCAAATCTCTAACTTTAATCACTTTATTTACGGTATAAAAAATCAGAATGTAGACGGAAATGGTAAATATTATTATAAACAATTATGTGATATCAATTTAAAACCATATCATGATTCTAATAATAAAGTTGGTTTAGCAGATAATTCACGATATGAAATGGGTAATGAAACTTTATATAATGCTATTATGGATGATTTTAAGGGAATCTATAATGGTTATGGATTTAAGATTTCTGTTGATAGCGGCTATATAAAACGACTATTATTTGGTACTGAAAATAGTGGTAATGTACATAATTTATATGTTGAAGTAAGTGGTACTTATACAAGTAGTAATTTATCTAATTTCGGTTTCATTACAGGTAAAAATACTGGTACTATTAAAGATGTCGCAGTTATATTAAAAAGCAATGTCACTTTTCCTTCTTATGGCTCTGCTACTTCTAATGGACTTATTGCTGGTGAAAATAGTGGAAATGGTAAAATATTAGATAGTGGTGTATGGAATGCATATTCTTACAGATTAACCAGTAGTCGTGCAGGAAATATAGGTGGTATTGTAGGATATAATAATAACGACAATTATTATGGGAAAATTTCTGGCTGTTTTGCCAAAGTTAATATAAGTGCCAGTTCAGCAACTTATGCAGGCGGCATTGTTGGATATGCTGTTAATGATAATTATCGAATAGATAATTGTAATTTTGAAGGAAATGTCTCTGGTAATACATCAACAACATATGTAGGGCCCATCTCTCCTGATCCCGCTAACAGATATTATTATAAAAATTGTGTATGGACTTCAGGTAATATTACGGGGAAATATATAGATCCAAGTGTAAACATGGAAAAATACCCAACACATATAATTACTTCAGCAAATAAGTACTCATATAAATACTTGTCCGAAACATTAACAAGTCCTTTCAACTTTAATACCTATTGGAGTTATGAGCCTAATAACTCAACTACTGCGCCAAGTAGAAGTACTACTTCAGTTATGCCACGATTAATTTCTAGACAGAAATTAATCGGAAGATATAGAAAGACATATTCTAGTATTGCAGATGCATATAAGTCATTTGGTTATAATACAAGTACATCTTCATTAAGTGAAGCAGATAAAACAATATATGATTGTGACGAGACCAATGTTTATAAGGTAACCAATGTTACAGAATTTATGACAATGTTGTACTTAATTGACAATGTTACTTTAAATTCTACAAGATTTATTATTACTAGTGATATTTCATTATATAATTCTGATGCTGATTCATATACTTACATATCTCCAGATGTTATTCCTGATGAACTTCCAAGTAATGTTGCTATTGATGGTGGGTATAATAATACATATGGGCATTCTATAGTTTCAGGTATTAGATTAGATTATGGTATTACACATACAGATACTAATTTATCTGTTTATAGTAGTTCAAAAATATCTTTATTTGGATATGTTTATGGATCTATTAACAATTTAATAATAGAAGATAGTTCAGTTAACTATGATACAATTAACACTCAAAGTGTATTTAAAGGCAGTAAAGAAGGTGATAGATTCGTATCATTATTTGGTACTGTAAATACGTCAAAGCCCATTATTAATGATTGTGAAATTAATTGTGATATCAATTATTTTAAAGATTATTATAATGAAAGTGGTATGAATGTTTATACTGGTACTTCTCAATATACATACATTGGTTCAGTTTTTAGTCATGATAATACTACCAACTCTTCTATAGTAAATGGATTAAAGGTAAAAGGAAATATAAATTATTACCAATATCGTTCAAACACTTCTTTGGCTGGAAGAGTACGTATTGGTGGACTTATTGGTAGTTTAGAATATAATAGTAAATTTAAACAAGTTGCTTCTTTAGTTAATATTAATTATTATTCAACTAATAATAGTTTAGTAAGTAATAGATATATTGGCGGATTGATTGGCTATGCTAATTATACTGGTACTGCACATTTAGAAGATTGCTACTATGGAGATGGTAAAGTAGGAATAACTAAATTCACTTCTGGTACTGCAAGAGAGTATTATGGTAATATTAATGTGACAAGTACAACTAATTCTTCTTTAATTACACGTTGTTATGCTGTTGCTAATATTACTAGTAATCAAGAAACTGCCCAACAAGTATATAATCGTTCAGTGAGTGAGAAATGGGATACCAAACTTACATGGTATGTTTATAATAATACTACTTATCCTACTTTATGGATACATAACCCTAATGGTAGAAAAGTTGATATTACTAGTGCACTTGGCATGGATGAACAAGTGAGTGGTTGGTATAAATCTAAACCTATTTTAGATAAATCTACTAGTGCTACAGGTAGTATTGCTATTAGTGGAGAAAGTAAAGTTACAGATTCTTTCTATATTGATATTGTAGATGGTAATTTTACTGAAGGCTCTGTAAGTGGACATATTAATGCAAAAGACAATCAAGTATATTTCACTATTAAAAATAATGACGATGATGAAACTCCTAATAGAGACATGTATGTGTTAGTACTTGATGTTAAAGCATATAGTATGTATGCGTCAGGTAATTGGCTTACTTCTCCAGACAAAAATATTTTATATACCGAAGTGCCAAGGCAATATGAGACTGCGGATGATTTTGCTCAAAAACAAGATGTTGGTTTTAATTTTAGTAAGTTTAAGACTCAAAATACTGAAGACTTAACTTATTCGGCTGTAAGATGGAAAAATATAAGTATTGATATTAATGCTGGATATAAATTATATTCATTCCAGTTTGATGCTCCCAACTTGTCAAAATTAGCAAGTGATAGCGGTAATGGTGATGCTACTAGTGATACTTTATCTGGCGGCGATAAAATTAATTACAGTATTTCTGTTATTCAAGGAGACCAAAGAAAAGGGCCATATGGGGATGATAATCTATATAGTTCAAATATTCGTACAGTCGGTGAAACATATTTAAATACATTATCATCTAAAATATTCATAAAATGTGGAGATATTATTGAAGTCCAATTTGATATGAATAATTCCAAAATTCCATTTGTTCAAGGTAAAAAATGGGCAGAGAATACTAGATTATCTACAAATTATGGACTTAGATTAAGTAATGGTAAACTTACATCTGCTAATTTGCTTAATACCAATATAAACAATCGAACAATCAATAATGATGATGGAATTCTTGGTGATATATACACAGGTGAATCTGGTACAGACTTTACTACATCGTTTACTATTGCTCCTGACAATTCTACTGCTTATAATGATTATTTCTATAATGGTAAGTCTGTTCAGCATATAACACCTATATATCAACGTATGACAAAGGTTGTTACTCAATTAGCAATTACCAATGCTCAAGATAAGACAACTGTATTTCCATACACAAGTACTATTTTAAATTCTAAATACGATTTACTTGGTTGTGATGCAGAAGGTACACCGCTAGATTCTTCTTATGTAAAAGAAGTAAATAGTAGTAATGGTACTGCACAAGATATTTCTACATCAACTCCAAAATTTAAATCTTATTATGTAGATGGTAATGTAATTACTAATGGTACAAAGAGCGGCATTTTAATGAGTGCTCCAGGAAATACAGTATTGTGCGAGTATAAAAATAATCAATATACTAATGCATATCAATATAATTTTAAATTAAATAAATATGAATTTGTTCGTACTTCAGGGGCATCTAATCAAAGAGTAACTTCAGGCTCTGAAAAAATGAGTGATATTAATAATGAATTATCTAAAGAAGTACCACATTCACAAACTAGTTATTTAACTGATACCTATACTTTTATGTATAATTACACATCATATAAACTTGATTTGACTGTACTAGAAAGTGGAACAGGTATGAACAAGGATAATCCAAATCAAGATTTAAAATATGTTTCATATAAGGTTATGAATCAATATGCTGCATTTGAAGGGACTTCGTATACTACAGGTGAGATAGGATTATCTTCAGTAGAATATAATACTGAAAGTGCTAAAGTAAATAAATTAGTATCACCTAAATCTAACTTTAAAAAATTACAAGGCAGAGTTAGAATTACTGCTTTAGTATCAGTCCCTGCAGATGGTATTATTAGATATAAGTATTATGATAAAAAGTTCACTTCTGGTGGGTTAAAAGATACTGAAAATATAACTGATGCTAATGGTAATATTTACAATACAATAAAAATAATTTCTGTTAATGATGCAAGTACTGGTTATTCTAGAGAAATTGGTATAACAATTGATTTCTATATACTTCAAGATACTGCTATCACAATAAGTTTTGAACCTTGTTCTGATTATATTAATTTATATGGTAGTGATACTTATAATGATTCAAATAATAATAAAGAAAATCCATATGCGATAAAGAATATAGCAGATTTCGTTAAATTCTTACGTACAGAACAAAATAATTTAACTAATAAAGAAAATCACTATCGAATTGATAATGACATTAATTTCAATGAACTTAACTTTAAATATGATGTTAATGTTGGTATTGAAACTAAAACTGAATTAAATAATGCTTATTTTGGATTTAACTATGAGACAATTCATGGTGACGGGAATCCATTTAAAGGAAGTATTAATGGTTTAGGTCATGGTATTTTAAATTTATATAGTGAATATGATGATCGTACTCACTTTGGATTTATTGGTGTTATTGATACAAATGGTGTGGTAGAAAGAATTGTCCTAGAAAACCCTAAATTTATAAGTCATAAAAAGAAGGATACATTAAAAGTTTATATTGGTGGTATTGCTGGTATGAACCATGGTACCATTAGACAATGCGGTGTAACTTATGGATTTGATACTAATAATGATGTATCTGATTGCTTATTCTCGGCTTTGCCTACTACTTCAAATATGAGCGATAAAATGGGTAATATTATTGGTGGTATTGCTGCATTTACAGAAGGAAGTAATGCTAAAATCATTAACTCATTCTTTGACGGAACATTAGAAGGCGATTACGTAGTCGGTGGCATAACAGGTATATTGTCTAATTGTGCAAGTATTTCAGGCTGTTATTCACATGGACAAGCAACAGGAAATATTGTCGCTGGTATTGCTGGACAAATTGAAGAAAATGAAAGAATAAATATTTCTGAACCAACTCAAAAATTATGTAAGATTGAATATTGCTATTCGTACATGGGATTAACTGGTTTGGGGAATAACCCAGTGCGTTCTGGTATCGCAAAAGTTAATTATATAAGTGTAAATAATGAGAATAAAAGTGTAGTTGTTACTTTCTCTTACTTCATTACTGATTATGATATTACTAATCCACCTTCTATTAACTCTATTACATCTGATGATGGAACTATAAAAACACTTCCTGAAACTAATTCAATTGATAAATTAAGAAGTTATAATCAAGTTAAAAATACAGATGGTGGATATGTAAACACAACATATGTCGCTAGAATGGTTGATAGTCAGGCAAGTGAATACTGGTTTGATTCTGATTTATATGGTGACTGGGATATTGATGGTACTGCTGATATTTCATTGTTGAAACAACATAACTATGGTACACCATATATTACTTCTATAGGTAATAGTGTATTTTATACAATTAGTGCATGGACTAATGGCACTCAATTAGTTTATGATGAAGAGCATCAATACGATAAAGGTTCTTACAATCTATTAGCAGACAAGGCAGGTTGGGATTTCAGAACTTACAAACGTGAAGGTAATAATGAAATCTACGAAGAACCTGTAAATGAAAGAGTAGAGTGCGAAGTATGGAGTAATGGAAAAGTCCATACTAGAAAATTAAGACTAAATACTAAATTCTATGTACCTTATAATTCTGAAGTTACTATTGCTATGGAAAACAAAAAGGACGTAGTAGGTAATTCTAGTGAATTCTATACTCTAAAGGGAGTTTATGCTAGATCTATTAATGATCAAATTAGTGACGATAATCCACAACTTTTAGATGATAATAAGTATACCAAGTATTACAATACAGATTATCTTGATGGCACTGATTATAAAAAACTAAAACTAACCAAAGATACTGCATTCCAGTTTTATTTCTATAATGCTCAACCTACTATTACATTGTATCCATCTGAAAAATATTATGATGATAATACTTTTGCTAATACTAAAAATAAAGCATTAATAATTGACAACTATGACTTTAAATCTATTAAAGATCAAACTAATCATTATGATGATTCTAACTTAAGTATATATAATAGTAGTGATGCTATTTATACTCAAAATAGAATTACTCTTGATATGAAAAATAATGCCATAGTTGATGGTAATAATGTTTCATTATATCAATTATCAGAAATAAGATTTAGATATCCTTATAAGCAAACTGGTGAGTATGATATTCCTACTGATGAAGATTGGATTAATGGTACATTGGGAGTAGATTATGCTGCTATTAAGTTTGATAGAGATGGAAAAATTACAATTGTTGGCTATACGGTTAACAATGAAAAATATTATATAAATGAAAATGTGGCAATTTATAATGGTAAAGTTGAAAATAAGACTGGCGAAAAATTAACTACATATAATATTGTTTGTCGTCACACTGAATTGTTTAACAACAATAGTGAAGATTCTACGAGTGTAGTTAAAAAGAATGAATACTTTAAGTACTCAATTGAAAAGAGTAGTACAGGTAAAATTAGCGTTTCATTTTTTGGTGTAGAAACTAGAAATATTGAAATGTCTGTATTCTGTAGTTATAAATTAGATGTGAAGATTACCGCTCCAAACGGAGCAAAATTAGAAGGTTCTTCTATTAAACTAAATGCAATAACTGATATTACTAATCCAGTAATTGCACCTACAAATTATGTAGGAAATAATGGTGATTCAAATATTCTTGCAACAACTGGTATTAATAACACTCTTGAATTGTTAATTAATCCAGGTACAGTTGTTAAAAATGAACTATCTGGGTCATGGGAATTTAGACATTACGAGTATGATTTTAAATATGAAACATCAAACACAACTAATACTGCTGGTAACGAATTAATTGCTGCAGAGATTTTAAAATCCGTAGACGTTAAAACATATGGTGATAGTGGAACATCTATTAATATCGTTAGTGCATTATATGATAACAGTGTAGACAATGATGAATTCTCTGGTTATGAAAGAGTAAAGGTAGATAACAAAATAAAGAGTGATGATTATAATCAACGATTATTTAGTGTGTCTTCCATTTCTGCCATGGATGATAAAAATTATAACATTTATGATGAATCGTCTGATCCATCTACACCACAAATTAATGGAGTTATAATATTTGAATTTGTATTTGAAAGTTCAGTAATTACTAGAGAATTAACTATTGATGCTTTCAATATTAATTCTGGTAACATTGATTTAGGTTCTGATTACAATTCTTTGACTGTAGATAATAAAATTAAGAGAATTGAAGCAAGAGCATCTAATTTAATTAGTTTTGTTAATAAAATTAATCAGAATATTGTAGTTATGCAGTATTTAAATACTACTAATACAGTAGATTACACTACAAAATTAATGAATTTAACAGATTTAAGTTCTAATGCTAAACTAGCACAATATGAAAGCCTATTAAAAACTGGTAAAATTAGTTTTAAATTTAAAGTTTATAATAATGCTCAAGTTGGATATAGTTTTGCTGATGAGAGTGATACTAATAACTTTAAATTAAAGAATATTGAAGATGGTACTAACACCATAGAAAAATATTATTTTGAATATAAATTTTCTAATAATTATTCACGTAATTATAGATTCTATTGGGAAGGTAAATATGTAAACGGCTTTAATGATGTTGCATATTCAAGAGATCAATTATTAGATTTTGATGTTAATGGTACTAGCGATAAGCAGGAATATGAATATGATTATATTACTAAAAGATTAAGAGCCGATGATAGTGAATCATATACTTTAAAATTAAATATAATTGAACTAGTATCTTTATCTACTAGCGCGTCATTAACAGGTGACTTTGGTACACAATATGAATATTTACCTTTCGTATTCGGATATAATAATTCTAATATAAAAACTTATCACACTTATGTTGATCGTAAATATAGTAATAAGCCTAATGAGGGTGCTGAAAATCAATATTTAGCAACTTCAAAAGCATTACAATTTATAGACTATAATCGTAATAATTATGGTGATGCTTCTACTACCAATTTTATTAATAATGCTAATATGGAAATTAAGATCAATTGGGAAGCAGGCATTAGCGTTAACGATTATAACAATATAAGTGATACTTCAAAAATTGATATGAGTAGTGATATGTTTGTTACTCACAATACTCATAGTTATTTTGAATTCGTAAGATATGATAACTATAACTATTCACAGATTGCACAAGTTGATCCTAATGCTAATTCATTTACACTAGATAATGTGATTATTACTTATGCTGAAAATAATATAAATTTAAATTTAGTTTTAAAAGTAAAAACCGTAAAAATTGAAGTAGTTAATGAAGCAGACTTTAAGCCTAGTGCTTCTATGGAAAATGGACAAAGAACATTCCATAACACTCCATTACCAACTATGTCTGTTGTTATTAAATATGATCAAGGCGTTGGTAATGATCACAATCCAGTAGGAACAAAAGATAAAGATAAAAAGAACAATCGTATTTATGCTGTTAATGATTTTAAGAGTAGATTAGGTATTGATGGTCAATTCGTTAAAATGACGGATTATAATACTACTGATGGTAGTTTAAATTATCAAAGTAATGAATTATATCATGGGGAATATAGAACCTTTGATGGCTTTGCTTCTAATTATATTGAATATATTACTTATGCATCAAATTTAACTTCGCAATTAAAGACATATATCAGATTAACTGATGAGTCTACATTAGATACTACAAATGATGCTAATATTCCATACTATACTAGAAAAGTATACGAAATTAGTGTTGGTATTGAAGTATTTGCAGAAGTATTTGATATTAAATACACTACAAGTTCATTCCCATATGAAGAATTGGGTACAACTCCTATTGTATTTGATAGAGAAGATATTAGATTCTCTAACGTTGATTTAAGTAATACAAATCATAAAAACTTTACTATGTATTCAGCAATTTCTCATTCTAAATCTAGTGTCGAAATGGCTGATAACATAATTAGTGATTATTATACAAATACTGATGTAACTCCTAGTGTAAAGACTGCTTATCAAAAATTAAAAGTTTATGAATATAATGGTTCTGTTCGTAAAAATAGTGTTTATGATGTAATAGAATCATTAGTTGGTAGTGATACATCATATTCTTTAGATGAATCAACTGCAAACATTGGTACTACTATAGATGCATTCTTCGGTACTAACGTATATCCTAATACTGTTGAATATGAGAGTAGTATATATACAACTGGATTATTTGATATTACTAAAATAAATGACGATGTAAAGATAGATAATCCTGCAAAAATAGAATTCGTATATTTCCCAAAAGTTCCATTCAATTTAAGTGCGGGTGTAGTGCAATACACCAGTGTAAATGGAAGTAAAGTAACACCTATTTTAGACTCTATTGAATATACGACTGAAGCATACGAAGCAGCAACTACCGATAAGCAATACTTCTCTTTGCCAGAGCAATCAGGCGCTAATTCAAGTAGTGCAGAGTATAATATACATTCACAATATAGATTATTGAAGAGTGATATTTATATTAACGTTTCATTTAAGATTCCAAAAGATTTATCTAAATATTATGATATATTGGGTGTCTCTTTGATAAATGACCAAAGATTGCCATTAGACACTAGTTTTGGTGGAAGTGGATATAGATTGCCATTAGACTTTAGTAATAGTAATGAATTTACTATTCTTGATGGTAGTATGACTTACTATTATGGTAAACAGTACAAACATAATGGTGCTCAAAATATTGAAGATCAAAAACTATTAGTTGAAAATGGTAGTCCTATAATGGAAGATGTTGAAGTTTCTGATGAATACTTCCGTATGTGTTTCTACTTACCAGCAACAGACTTTGAAGGTGCGGTTGCAAAATCATTCTATAGCCAAACTTATAGATTGGATTTAGTTGAAAAATCAAGAGATATGTATTATTACTCTGAATTAGAAGAGTATGCCGATATTAAAGTATATGATATCGGTGCCAATAAATCTGCTAATCCAGAAAATAGCAATGACTATGTAATACTAGATACCACAGATGTTAATTATGAATTAACCGTTGGTGATAATGTACGTAGTTTGAATGCAAAGAAATTTACTGTAGGTACTTTAGGTATATATCGTATTGTTGTTATTCCTAAAGATAGTAGTAAATTTAGATTTGGATATTTTGGTTATGGTATGACCACTAATAATGATTTACCAAAGACATTCAATGTCCCTAATTCTTCATCTAATATTTATCGATATAATGCTACAGAAGATATTAATAGACCAATTATTAGTGATGTAGCACATGGTGAACTTGATTTAAGATTCTGTTCTAAAGACTTATATGCATTCACAGATGGTGGAGATGATGGAATTACAAGTTATGATTTTGTAAATTACTTTGATCAATTAACTGATGAAGCAGCATTAATCAGAATAGTTTTATATTCAATTACAACATCAAGTGCTACAGTTAATACAGCATTTGCAACATCGTTTAGTTTTGCTCAAATGTTCTTGGGTATTGACCCACTTAATGCTGTCGGTGGAGAAAAGATAGTTGGAGAATATGGTAAATTAAGAGATTCTCTAAATACTGAATATAACTATATTAAATCTACACCTATGTCTATTACATATGATGAAGGTGGATATGCATATTACACATTTAAAGTTAAAGATGGTTTTGTATTTAAAGATATAACCATAACATTTGTATTACCAGATGGTACAGAAGCGGGTGTAACTTTAACTGCTAATGAAAAAGATGCTAAATATAATGATAAATATGTTGCTAGATTAAGTGTTGATGATAATGGAGTTTATACATTAGTCGTTAAAGATGGTTCTGCTGATGCTCGTGTTAACTATACTAGAGAATTCTTAACAACTATTAGTAAAACTATTAATATTAATGTTTATGAACAATTAATTAAATATAGTATTAATAGCAAGAGTGCTGATGGTAATGCATTATTATTTGAACCAGCAGACATTAGATTTGTTGCAACTCCTAATTTCTATAACATAAATAATAATCAATTTGTTTACAAATTTGTTAATCCAAATGTGGTTTACGAAACTGAATACTATAATGCTAACGATGAAACTAAAAATATTAATTATATTGGTAGATTTGGTTCATTAAATAGTTTAGGGTACTCATTCGTTAATCAAGATGAAGACTTTAATATCTTAATGAATAAGAGATATAGAAGAACAGATTGGACTATTGAACCAGATCAAAATAAAGTGGCTGAAATAGTTAATGATAAATTATCTATTGCAGTTGGAAAAGTTGTAAATTCTGTAGAGATCAAACAAGATACTCCATATTATGATATGCCTATCGTTATTAATGCAGAGTTTGAAAAATATTATAGGCTTGAATTAGCAGAACCTATGATATTAGATATTACTAAAGATTTAACAATAAGTGTTGATGATGTAATTAATAGAGATAGATATACATTAAGTAAACCAATTGGCACTTATGCAGAAAATAATGGATATTATAGATATAATTCTATTTATGGATTAAATATTTACTATAAAAATGATTACTCTAATTTCACAGAGATGCCATATAATTTTGTTGGTTGGTTTAATTTGGATGAAAATACCAAAAACTTAAAACAAATTACTATTAGTAAAGATATGTTAATTCCACGTGATGATTCCGAAACTCCTAGCGAAACAGCACTTCGAGTTTTGGGAGATACTGTAATTGTTCCAGTATTCGCTGAAAAACATTTCATTTACTGGTTTGAAATTCCAGATAATGGATTACAATCATTTGAAAATATTGCTATTCAATCTAAAGCAACTTCAGAATTATCTGGATACTATACTGGTATTTATACCAACAATGAATATAAATTATTTGACATCAATAATGTTGAATATGATTCTGAAGCAAGAAATGAAATTTCCCAAGTATTGCTAGATCATGGTTATACACTTGAAGATTTAGATAGTGTAGATACATTTGTATACATTGCAGGTACTTATACTAGTGTACATTTAAAGGCTATTCCTACAGATGACTTTAGAGTTGTTAGATGGATCGACGAAAGTTCTTCTGATGTTACAAGAACCGAACCAGTATTATCTACTGGTGGACCTAGCGAATACTTTATCGATGGATTTAAAGATAAAGATGTTGATAATGAAGGCTTTAATAGATTTGCTGGTCGTATAACTCTAAAGATGCAAGGTATTGCAAAAATAGAAATGATGGCTGCATATAGTAATGCTTCGGATAGTACTTCTGATTTTAGTGAAAACCATGATGCTGATAGTACTATAAAGTATAATTATGGTAACATATATGATCATAATCAAATTGTTACTAAAAACGTTGTTGGCGGTATACCTACAGTATTCTTTGATAAAGAATATGAAGGTGCTGACGGTATAAAAGATCAAAACATTTATTCTAAAGGTGTAATGTTAAGATCTGATGATGGCGGTAATAGAATTAGTTTATTTGCTTATCAATTCTTAAATACAGATAATGAATATGTAAGATACGTATTTGATCACTTTGTATACATTCGTACATTTAAAGGCGAGTCATTCTCAAGTGATTTGAATTATTCTAGCAATGGCGTTGTATCTAATAGTGTTAATGCACAATATAACTTGTTATTTAATAAAGGTAATACTTCTAATCCAATTATTGAATTACAATTTATGCCTAGAGTTAAGACAGGTAATGATCAATCTGAAGTTACTGCAGGTAAATATATCGCTGTTTATAAAAAGGCAATTAAGACTGAACATAAACCTTTCTTAATGAATTATTCAGATACAGGTGAGGATTTACAAAGTACAACATTAAATACTTCTATGAATACCAAAATTACCGTATCATTTAATAATGAAAAACAACCTTACTTAATTAAATATGACAATACTTCTAATATCCTTGAAGGTAATGTAGTCGTAGGTGAATTTGTTGAAGGTAGTAAGATAACTGTTTCATCAGGATCTGCTATGGGAAATAATATTGGATATTCTTATAGACAATTAGTTTTACCTAACAAAGATAAAGAAAAAATTGTTAATGATAATATTAGAGAGTTAACTGTTTCAATGAAAGATAAAGTTATTTCTCTAGATAGTAATGCTGATGCGGGATTATATGAGTATGATTATAGACGAATATTCTTCCATAAATTCTCAATAGACCCTTCAGAACAAGCAGCAATTGGCTACGATGGACTAGAACTAGATAGTACTAACATTCTATGTATAAAAGAACGTTTGAATACTACTGCTTCTCGTTATCTTGCACTAGAAGGAGAAAAAATAAGTTTTGTTTTGACTCCTAAAATGGAAAAGGGTATTCCACTATACATATTTAAACAATTTAGTATTTTAAATAATGAAACTGGAGTTAGAACCCAAATTAAAGATGGAGATGGTAATCCACCATATTCTGTAACAAGCAGTGGTGTGACCGAAACATTCTTGGATCCAGAGTGGGAGAATTTAACTTTTGTATCATCGTTGAAGAGTTGTTATATTGATGGCGTAATCAGTACTAATAATATTGATTATAGAGCAGAATATGATTATCTACATCAAGTATCATTTGGTATTGATAGAAACGAAACAAAAACGAAAGAATTAATTGCATTAAATGATGCTAATACAAAAATTAATACGAATATCCCATCAAAATATATTTTACTTGATGCAACAAAGAATGGTGTTGTAGATACTAGTGCTAGTGGATATACTATAATATTCAAAGTATTAGTAAGAGAAGGTGGAGATATTTCAATCAGTATTACTCCTACCGAACCTAATATATATAGAATCAAAAAATGGTTTACGCTAGATGGCAATATTGTTACGGAATCAGGCTCTAAAGAAATAGATAATAATTCAACAGATTCTACTAATTTTGGAACTTCTACTGTTACAACTAGTAGTAGTGATGATGCTAAAAATGGATTCGGCACAAGTACAATAGAAATTAAAGCAGTTTCTGTTGGTGCAAATCAAAAATATATTGCAGAATTATTAAGAACATACACTATGTCAGCACCACAATATATTACAGGCTATATTACCAAAGGAATGGATGCTCAAGGTGGAAGTTTAACTGATAATGAGTACGATGTTGAAGGTAATATAGTTATTTCTCCTACAGGACCTAGATATGATGATGGTGTAATATTTAGATATTTCCCAATTGCTAAAGAAGGATATAACTATAATGGATTTATCATCAATGAAGATAGTAACCCAGCGGGGGATTCTAACATTGTAAGTAAAGCAATAATTAAGACAGATGAATTTGTTAATAAACTACTAAATTATGATTACATACTATTTAGTGAATTTGAACAAATAGTAACAACTGATAATAGATTGCTAATGGATAAAGACATAGACAGTATATATTTTGTTTTTGAAGAAAGAGAATATAAAATTGTTAATACATATGTGTATGCCAATGGCACAATTCCACCTGCTGAATTAATTGATGGTAGTTATCCAGTTACACAGTTTAAACCACTTAATAACTATCCAGAGTTTAATACTCCTGTTCCAGATCCAGACGCTGCTGATAAAGAATATTACATAATTGGACATTTTGGTAATAGTAGTATTAGATCGGTTATGGGATCTGAAAATACATTTGTAGCAAAAGCATTTGCTAGCAGAAATGCGTTGTTTGATAGTTTGAAAGACATAACTAAATCACAATTTGATTCTTCTAATATAATTCAAGGTGGCAATTGGGTTAGTGGAGCGTCAGATGATTCAGATACGGATATTATATATTACTTAAAGTCTACTTCTATTGCTGGTGATATTATTTCGCCATGTCTATTAGATCAGTACTTTAATATTAGTGGTGATGATGCTATTAAATTTAATTCAGTTTTAGTTAATGAAATAAGTATATATACTATTTTACTTGTTGCAGATAAGTATACAATTACAGCGGCAATTTGTAATACTGCAACTGAAGATAACTTTGAAAAATTAGTTACACTACCTAACTTTACTACATTCACGTCTGATCCTAATTATACAGTTTTACCTAATAGTAATGCTTATATGGTAGATCATGGTGCTCAAGTAACTATGAGTACTATATATACTAAATTTTCCGATACAGATACTGTTATTGGTGATGATAACCATGAGTATAATTATAAAAACTTGGAATTTTATGGATTATTTGTAAAAGGAGTGGATAATGAAGGTAACGATGTTTATATTCAATCCGCTTATGCAAATACTAAATATTATTATAATGATGGTGTTATTAAGTTTATAATAGATCAATCTGATGGTAATACGGCTGGTAATTATTTTGTAATTTTTAGACAAAGAGAATTAATTAAGATTACATATAAGAGAACCAATGGAGATTATGTTGCTCCTACTGATAATTTACAACATCAAGTTGATATTTCTGGTACCATAATAATAGATGATAAATTAGAAATTGAAGATGATACTGGAGAAGAATTCAATCGTATATCTGGTTTTGGTAGTTATTATAATGGTTCAACTTTATGGGTATATGTTGGAGATAAATTATCTTTATTAGTTGATAAATTGTATACACGAAGTGATGATGGAAATAAGGTATATATTGAAGAAGAAACAAAATTCAATCCTGTTAAAGCAAAATTTGAAGCGCTTGATCCTATATTGAATGAAGGTGAAATTAATCCTCAGGAATATACTAGAATCAGAAGAGAAAATGATAATAAATATGAATTATATGTAGAAAATTATGGATTACTTAATACATATCAAACAAATATTGAAATTAATTTCTCAAAAAACAAGATATTTATATTTAAATTTGATAATGAATTACAGTTAGATAAATTAAAAGATACTTCACTATTGGCTAATTTCTTGATTGATGAAAGTATAAAAGACCATGATATAGTTGGAGATATTGAGATTGAAGAACTTGAAAATAGTGTGATAATTACCGTTGAAGAAGGTAGTATCTTAAATTTAAGATATGAAACTGAAGCATATATATCTGATGAAAAACAGTATAATACTTACTATAGATATAATAGAGTTTATATTGAAGATAATATATTGCCTTATGAATTGTTTGTAATAAAATCAAAAGACGATAAGGATAAAGAATATATAACTGATCAATATAACAAAGTTAAAATAGTTGTTAATGATTATGATGATGATGTTGTAAATGTGTATGTAAATTATATTCAAATGTTTATATTTGGGTATGGTACTGAACCATTTGGTTTAAATGTATTAGATAAGCCAATTGTTACTGCTGATGCAGATTTAATAGAGAAAGGTGTGTCTGTAGAGCCATTTAAGTATTCTTATAAACTTATAACAGATAATCCAGATATTCCAACTAATTTTTCAGGATTCTATGATTATGGTGTTAATATCTCATTAAGAGCCAAAATGTCTCAAATTTATGAATTTTTAGGTTGGGAGATAAATGGTGCACGACCATTTGTTGGAGCAGAAATTGGTACATATGAAAATATTGTTACAACAGACACAGATTCTACATTCTCTGTTTTACTTGAAAAAAATTATAATGCAATAGCACATTTTAAGGCTGATGGTAATGAAATGACCATATTTGGTGATGGTGGAGCAAAAATTATTTATTCTGCAGATAATTCTATAGAAATAAGCAATGCTATATCATCAACTTCATTTGATGCCCCAGACAAAAAAGTAACAATAAAAGCAATTCCTAATGCTAATGCTTCTGTTGTTGTAGAAAATTGCTTCTTTAGATATCTAAAAGATAATAAGTATGAATACTTTACTACTGATGAAAATGGTAGTGATGGTAATCCATTATTGACTATTACTTATAATAGTGATGGTTCTGTGACATTTGTTTACAATAATGAAAATGGTTATTATGTTGAATGTTATCTAGAATTCAAGAGTACTACTTGGGCAACAAATGATTATACAACTCCTACTGGAAGTGGTACTGAAGCAGATCCATATTTAATTAGTAGTCCTAATAATTTAGCATATATTGCATTAGTTCATTCTGCTGCATTTGGTGCTACATCTAATCCAAGTTTAGGAAAATACTATAGATTAACTGCTGATATTGATTTAGCAGGTAAAAATTGGTTCCCAATTGGTACTGCTCGTAATAATGGTGGTTGGCCATTTAGTGGTATATTTGATGGTAATGGTAAAACCATTAAAAATATGTATTTGTATGCATTCCAAAATATCTTCTATGTTAAAGATGTTAATACATATGAGAATATTGATGCTTTAGGACTATTTGGTTATACCGATGGTGCAAAAGTATACAATCTAGATGTTACTGGTAAAGTAATATACAATGTTAACGGTATTGGTAATACAGATAAAGATGCTACTGAAAATGCAAACAAGTTTAAAACTGAAGATGCATTAAAGAAGAAATCAGTAGTTAATAATGATAATATTTATGTTGGTGGTATTGTTGGAAATGCTAATAATACTACATTCGTAAGAGTTACATTTAATAATACTATTAATGGAGTTTCATTATCAGATACTACTATTACAGTTAATGATATGAACTATGTTGATGGTGAATATTATCAATCAGTTGCTATTGGTAACTTTATAGGTAAGATGTCTGGAATTGGTTATATTACTGATTCTGCAACTTCAAATCAATTAACACTTTCTACTAGAATTAATAAAAATTCTAACGATGTAGTATCTGTTGGTGGCATGATAGGTTACAACAATTGTAGTAAATTAACTTTATCTAATAGCCGTGTTAGAACTTCTGTAATTGCTGATGTTAATGAGTATGCCGATACAGTTGGCGGTATGATTGGTGTAAACAATTCTACAATAATTAATATTTCTGACAGTTATGCTGAAGGTATACTATCTTATTTAGGTAACAATACTACAGTTGGTGGAATCCTTGGTAGTGTACTTAATGCTGATAGTTCAACTATTACATTAAATAATGTTTATTATACATTTAATGGTGTTACATCTAATACTTATGGTGAAGTATATTCTGCTGATATGAATACTGATAATTATAATACTAATTATCCATGGAGTATTGTTGATGGATCTCAACCAAGATTATGGGTATTTGATTTAGGTTATAATACACTTACTGAAAATGAACCTGTAAAAGTAGGAGATACATATTTAATAACAACAAAAGATGAATTTGTATGGTTACTAAATTCATTTAAAGATACTTCTAGATTAAATTGCAATAATGCATTGTTATCTAGCGATATTGATTTTGCTGATTCATTATGGACTCCAGTTGATGTACCTAATAACTTTGTTCTTGATTTCTCTGGCTTCACATTAAAGAATGTAAGAGTTAAAGATAATCAAGCAATGTTTACTAACAACTACGGAACAATCAAGAATCTTGTTATTACAAATTCTGGTAATTACAGTAGTTATGCTTTAGGTAATCAAGCAATGGTTGTTGCTAATAACTATGCAACATTACAACACATTCAAGTTAGTGCAGATGTCGTTAATAAACATTACAATCAATCTGCATATTCACAACAATTAATTCTTGGTGGTGTTGTAGCACAATTAATTGATGGAAATGCAAATATCAAGAAATCATACTTTAATGGCAATATTATGGTTGATTGTGACAATATTAGTAGTTCAATTGTTGCTGGATTAGTTGGACGTATTAATAATGCTCCTAATACAGTTGTATCTCAAAACTATGCTGATGCTAATATTAACATTAATGCAAATAAAGTTATTAATGCATATGTTGCTGGTTTGATAGGATACATTAATAATTCTAATAATTTAAGTGTATCTGACAACTATGCTACTGGTAATATAACATTGTCTAATTCTATACTATCTTCTCAAACTAAAGTTGCTAATATAATTGCTGGCTTTGCATCTGATACTGCATCTTCAATAACTGTAAGACATGTGTATGGTGTTAATACAATGCCAACAAATAGTATGGGCGCATTGGGTGAGAAAGGTAATAATGTTACACTTTCTATAGATAAAGCATATGTATTAGATACTACATTTAACGGAACATTAGATCCACAACATGGCGAGAAGAAAACACGTACTGAATTGCAAGATAAGACAGTTCTTACTCAACCTGATGCTGGTACATTTGCAAATTGGGATTTCGTTGATATTTGGGCTTATGAGTCTAACATTAACGATGGTTATCCTATTTTGCTAGAAACCAAAAATATTCATTCTGTATACGTAACAATTAACTTTGAAAAAGGTCCATTTGGTTATGTATATAGTAAAGAAAATAAATACTTGATAGACTATGTAACTAAATATGGTTATCCAATTAATGGATTAAAACAAATTACTGTATTAACTGATGCTAATGGTAAATTCTGTGGTGCAACTGGTAAATTAACCGCTGAACATCAATCAGAACTAATAATTACATCAGAAACTCACAACGATGAAACCTATATGAACTTGTATAAAGCAACAGTAGATGGTGTTGAATCAGCAACTGATAACGATATACCTATTACTGGAGTAATTAAAGACTATAATGTAGTAGTTGATTATAGATGGAATCGTTATAGAGTTGATGCTAGTCCACAAGATCCATCTTTTGGTAATGTAAATGTAGAAAGAGTTAATAACTTGGTTGGAGATAATACTGATTATAGTTCTGCTGATTATAATGAAGAGTATTATTACGTACATGGCGAATTAGTTAAATTAACTTCTACTCCTAATGGTAATGCCGAATTATTCAAATGGCAGAAAGAAGTTAATGGCGAATATGTTGATATAACCACATATGATTTTGCTGATACTAACTGCATATATGTAAAAGATGATACCGAGTTAAATAATGCTCTTGGTACACTAAAAGAAGGTCAATATATCTTCAATTGGTATACTGGTGAATTATACTTCTATGTAACTCAATCTACTGAAGGTGGTTATAGAGCAGTATTTGTTAATACTTATACTCCATCATTTACAGTTGTTGATTCTAACTTACAACCAGTTGTAGATGTAAATCCAGAAACTAACAAGAAAGATGGTGAAATAGTTAGTGTTGAAACATCTATGTATGATGATGGATATTATAATGTATCTAAAATTTATAGATATGATGCTGATGGTAAAGTTGTAACTAAATTTATTGAAGGTTCAAGAATTACTGTTAAAGTTGTATCTAATAACAACTATAAGATTGATAGTGTATACTTCAATACAACTATGATTATTGATTCGCAAGGAACTCCACAAGGAGCAACTGCTGAACAATATTATGATATTAGTTATGCTGAAAGTCCATATTATCATCAAAAAGCAACTTTTGATATATCAAAAATGGACGCCATCTCAAATGGTGATTATAAGTTTAAACTTGTTTTAATTGATTACAAGATTAAAGTTAGATTATCTAATGGTGGTTCGTTAAATGCAGATTCATTTACATTGAATCATAATGATGTTGATGGCGATTATTATCTAGTAAAGGGTGGTAGTTCAATTAAATTTGATGTAGAAGTATTTAATCGTTACGTTCTAGCCGAATTTAATTTGTCAGAAGATCAATTATATATTGAACCACGTCGTGATAATCACGAACATAAACCAAAATTATTCTCAATTAAAGAATTGAATAATTATGATTTGTATAGATATAATCTAGAAGTGCTAGATGAAAACAATATTGGCAAGATTGTTAGTGTTGGTGAATTATATTCACGTACTGATGCTAACGGTAACTCTTCTGCAGTATACGATAGTAAAAATAGTAACTTTACATTTACAGCAGATGGAGTTAATAGCGATATGACTCTTTATATCAACTTTGCTCAATATAACTGGTATGACAACTTTACAGTAGAAGTACCAGGTATTAACAAAGATACTGGTAGACAAGAATCTAGCGGACAAGTTCGTTATGGTTTAACTTCTGATACTGCTTATCATGTTTCAGATGCTAACCAATTAGCATATATTATGCAATTGATTAACAACAATAACTCATATGTTGTTGATGGTGTAAGACACTATTATAGAGATGCTTACTACAAGTTAATATCTCAAGAATATAATTTAAGTGATAGATTCTGGACACCAATTGCAGGACTTACAGGTACAGAATTTGGTGGTGCTATATTTAGTACTCCAGATGCATCTGAAGGCGATGTAAGTGGGGTTTCAGGCAAGAAACTTGTTAAAGAAATTTATATGGAACCATACAACATTCAATTGTTCAATGGCTTAAATATAGGCAATTTAGATCAATTTGCTAATGGTGTAGGTTTTGTAGGAAAATCGAACAATGGATTAATAAGCAATATTAATTTTGAAAATATTCATATTAATCATTATATTGATGATCAATTTAATATCGGTGGCTTAATCGCTTATAGTGATGGCGGCCATGTATTTAACACCAATGTTAATTTATCATCAATTGATATCAATAAAGATTCTACTGTTGGTTCAATAATTGGTTATGCTGACAATAGTTCATCATTATTTAAAGTTTATACAGACACTACCTTAAATATTAATGGTAACAATAATATAGTAGGTGGATTAGTAGGTAGAAATAATGGTATTATTGAAGCATCGTATGGATTATTAACAATTACTAATAAACTAACTAATATAGTAGGTGGATTAGTAGGTTACAACTCGGGATTAGTAGAAATGTCATATTCTAATTCCAATATCTTAACTAATGACTTAATTAATGTAGGTGGATTAGTTGGATTTGGCGGTTCTAAAGCAGAATTAAAGAATACTTATTATATCACTGGAAAAATGACTGATTTAACTGGTGGTGCAATAGGTGGCATTAATGAAAAACCAGTAGGTAATTATAGCGATAATATTGAAAACGAAATTGACTCTGTAGGTAAAACTAATAGAGATTCATTCAAAGGATTCAACTTTATCAATATCTATACTATGGGAACTGAAAGTCCAGAATTTGTACGTACAACTAGTCTAACTAATTCTGTAAATTTAGGTGGTAATGGTACAAGTGAGTCTCCATACATAATAGCCAACAACTTACAATTTAACACATTTACTAAAACATTAAGTTCTGACGATTATAACAATATTAATGTTTATTATGAATTAAACGGAAATATTGATTTAAGCGGTTATGATTACGAGACTATAGACACATTCAAAGCCAACTTTAATGGTAATGGATATACCATTAGCGGATTGCATATTGAAAGAAATTCTGATAGCAATGTTGCATTCATTAAAGTTAACGAAGGTGTAATTAGAGATGTTAAATTCACTTATGCTGTTGTAGTAGGTGATAATAATGTCGCTGGTGTCGTTAATGAAAATAAGGGATTAATGCATGGTGTTGAATTTAGTGGTATAGTTATGGGTAGAGATTTAGTTGCTGGTGTTGTCGGTACTAATGGTGCAGACAATGGTAAAGGAACTTTAGTAAGACTAGGTTCTACTGCAACTGTTTCTGGACATGATTATGTTGCTGGTGTTGTATCAAAACTTATTGATTCTAATATAGATTCTTATAACGATGTATTTGCTATTAAATACAATTCCGATGGTACATTCATAACTCCTTATGTTGGTATTACAGAAAGTTTCAATAGAGGCAGTGTATTTGGCTATAACTATGTTGCTGGATTATCAGCCTATGTTAATAACTCTATAGCACATGAATCTATTAGAAATGCTTATAACACTGGAGATATTTATGGTGTAACCAACATTGGTGGACTTGTAGGAAATGCTAATAATACAAGTATTAATTTTGTTTATAGTTTTGGAGATATTACTTCATATGATGGTAGTATTGAAAATAATACTGTAGACAATATTGGTATTGGACATATTATTGGTTCTGCCAACAATGTTAATATCGGTTATATGCTTAACGGATTAAGTGTAGGTGTAGGTTTGTATCCAAGTGATGAAAAATACATTTACATTGTTAAGGATAATAATATAATCTTTAATGATACTCCTTCAATCGGTAAATCTTCTGGTTGTGTAGATAAATCAGTTAGATACGATTATGCTTCATTAAAGAATCAAAGAACATTCACCAATTATCACTATGACTTTATTGATATGTGGAGATACTTTGATGTAGAGAATAACTTTAACTATTCATTACCAATTCTTAAGTACTTCCATTCATATTTAATAAGAATCTCTGTTAATGAATTTGGTGGATATAGAGTTGACGAGAAATTTGGTAAAGTAAATGACAATGGTGAAATTTATGTACTACAAGGTGATTCATTAGAAATTAACTTTATTTCTGATACACATTATCATTTATATAATCAAATTGTTGACTCCGTAACAACAAAATTAGAGCCTGAATATGTTGATGGTGTTCCTGATAATACCAACAAACAATTTGTATATACTTTCGAACAAGTTACAGCACCACATAAGATTCACGTAAACTTTGCAATAGATAAGTATAAATTTAATTTGGATTTATTGCCAAAAGTTGACGGTGTAAATATTGGAGATGTTGTACTAGTTGATACTGAAGGTAATGAAGTTGTTGATGGTATCTATGAATACGGACAAGTTGTAACCATCATCGCTAAAGACTTTAATAACTTCAAACTACAAAATATTTCACATGAAAGACTAATTAATGGTCAATCTCAAACTGAAGTATTAAGTATGGGTTCTGTAGAAAAAGATGGCGATACAAATGTATTTATCCATACTTCTTCTGATGGTAACTATGTACTTAAAGAAACCAGAAAGATAATGACCAATGAAGTTGATGGAAATGTAGTTGAACTTAACTATTCTACCGAACAAATTGAATTAATATTTACAGCCAACGATTTTACAGCCAACGGATTAAGTATTAATGCTGATGGTTGTAGCCCTGCTTTGGGTAGTTATACAGCACACTTCATCAAACAATTCAATTTAAAAGTTGAAATTGTAACATGGATAGATATTTTAGATAAGCAACTTTCTACCGAAATTGGTGGTGAGATTGAAGCACATCTAAAATCTACTAATGGTTCAATCCTAAATGCCGATGGCGAAGGGTTGATTGATGCTGGAGAAATAATCAGTATTAAAGCATACCCATATATTGGATATAACTTTATTGATTATAGTGATGGCATTAGAGCAGATGGTGTAGATGTTAATATATTAAGTCAAAATGTTCTAGAAACATTTGCTATAAATAATGACCGCACAATTTATGTAAACTTCGAACTTAAAGGTTATACCGTTAATATCATTATGGGTAATAATGGTAAACAAGTTAGAGTTTATAGCGCTAATGATAACCCAGAAGATGATATTTACCTAGAAAATCCAGGTAAGTTATCTGTAGAAGTTAAACATGGATATACATTAAAGTTTGATGTGTTTGCTAAATCTGGATATGCTGTTGCCAGTGTTACCGCTATAGGTAAACCAGAAACAACATATGAAGTTACAGTAACCAATGAATTGGCTATGCGTGCTATGGAATACATAAATGTAGTTGGTTCATTTGATATTGAAATATCATTCAGACGTGAATTATGGTCAGATCACCCAAGCGATAGTTTGACTGGTGAAGGTACAGTAGATAATCCATATCTAATTACCAATGGACATGATTTAGGTTTGATAGCCAATATGGTTAATATCAATGGCGAAACATTCTTGGGTAAATACTTTAAAGTTGTACCTAAAGATGAAGATGGCAATTTAATTGATACTATTGATTTGTCAGCATATTACTTTAATCCAATTGGTATTATTGGTAACGATGAAAAACAATTTAAAGGTACTATTGAAGGTGACTTTAAGACTATTGCAGAAATCAAAATTGATGGTATTTCTTCTCAATTAGGATTCTTTAACAAACCTAATGCAGTTATTAATAACTTAACCTTTAATAACTTATCAATTGTTTCTACATCTAGCGATAGTGTAGTTGGTGGTATAGCGGCTATTAATGAAGGCACTTTAAATAATGTTCAAATTATAGGTACAAGTACAATTACTGCTACTGGTACAGTAGGTGGTATTGTAGGTATTAATAATGGAACAATTAATAGAGTTAAATCAGAAGTAGCAGTTAGTGGATATGGTAAATATGTAGGTGGTATCGTTGGTATCAATAGTTCTAATATTAGTTATGCTAACAACTCTAAAGAAGTAACTAATGGAACAACTAATACCGAAACCTATGTAGGTGGTATCGCAGGTTATACTACACTTAATAGTTTAATTACTAAATCGGGTAACTTTGCTACAATCTCTGGTAATTATGCTGGTGGTATTGTGGGCAACTTTGCTAGGGGTACTATTAGTGATGTATATAATGTTGCTAATGTAGTTGGTACAACCTTTGCTGGTGGTATATTCGGATACAAAGATGCTAGTTCAGATACACAAGTTAAAATTTCTAATTCATATAGTGTTGGAAAGGTTGGCAATAGTACATCTGGTGGTATTTATGGTTATGTTGATAGTAGTTTAACTATTCAATTTAACAATGTATTCTATTCTACTACTAACACTGGTAATACAGCACAAAAAGGTGCTAGTGCTAAATCTGATGCCGAGTTAAGAAACATTGATACATTTACTGGATTTGATTTTGTAAATGTATGGGGTATTGACAACAATACTCAAGATATAATGAGTCGACACAATTATGGCAGACCATTTATTTGGGAAGTAGAAACTTGGGACGATTGGACTCAATATTCTCAAAGTGTTACTCCTAATGAAGATGGTTCATACTACATTTACAATCCAGCACAATTGGTATGGTTAAGTGAAAAAGTTAATAGTGGTGAATTAATTACTACAGGTATCAACTTTGAACTTAAATCAAATATCGATTTGTTTGGACACAACTTTATACCTATTGGTACTGAAGATAATAAATTCGAAGGTAACTTTATAGGTAATGGATTCTCTATTTCAGGATTAACAATTGATGGAAGATATACAGATAAATTAGGTAATGCTGTTGGATTATTCGGTTATACCAATAATGCAAAAGTTCAAGACTTAAATATGTTAACAACATTCATTGTTGAAGACTCTGCATATGCAGGTACATTAATTGGTAATTCTACCAACACAACTATTACTAATGTTATTATAAATTCTGAAGGCGGTAAGTATTTGGGTAAAATCAAGTCATTACCAAATTCAAATTCTATAATTGGTGGTTTAGTAGGATATTTTGATGGCTCATTACAATATGCTTCTATTAATGTTGGCGTTCAAGTGGAAGATGGTATTGGTGGCGGTGTGGTAGGTAAAAATACTGCTACAATAGACCAGATAGCATCTACATCTACTATAATTGCTAATAATACTAATGCTGTTATAGGCGGTATTGTAGGCGATAATGAAGGTCAATTAACTAATGCTTACTTTATGGGTGGTATTAACACTAATGTTAATGCTGCAGCAGTTGGTGGAATAGTAGGTAACAATACAGGTATAGTTAAATATACTTATGCTGTTCCTTCTGAATTTACCGCTACTGGTATTGTAGGTGGTATTATAGGTATTAATGATACTTATACAGTAGAAGCAGTTACTGATACTGATAAAGTAACTTACAACTACTTTAGTAATTCAACTGGACTTAACGAAACTCAAGGTATCGGAAAGGCTGGTTCGACACTTCATAATGCATTTAATAGTAATTTCTATGTAGACAGAGCCGAAATGAAAACTCCACAAGAGTTAAAGACAGAAGATACATTCAAGAAATGGGATTTTGACTTTATTTGGGCTATTGATTATACAGAAACTCAATTAAATGGTGGATATCCATTGTTCTACTATAATAACAACTACAAAGTTATTGAAGTGACTGTTCTTCATGAATTATATGAAGAAGATCAAATGATATATGGTAGAGTTATTAGACGTAGTTACGATAGATCAGGAAAATGGAGTGAGAGAGTTATAGAGCAAAATGCAGTTACCGAAAAAGTTTATGTTCTAGATAACAACTATGTTGGATTTAACGTTGTACCTTATGATACAGGCGTTATTGAAACAGTAAAAGTAGATGGAATAGATCAAGTTGGCGAAGGAAGAGAACTTATCGAATTTACCAAAGTTGTATCTGACCATACTATTGAAGTGTTATTTATTAGAAGACTTTATGAGTTTACAATTAATGGTGTTATAGATGCACTAGATGGATACATGATTACAAGCGACACTATTATTACTGCAGTTCTAAAGAATACTGATACCGGAACAGCATATATAGTAACCTTAACCAATGGACAGAGCAAAAAGTTGTATGACATTGCTAGGGGACACTATGTATTAGTTGTTAATGTACCTATGTTCTTTGAAGCAAAAACTACTGTTACAAATGATGAAAACACATATGGTAATTTAGTTGAAGTAGACTTAATACCTTCGGCTACCGATGCTGAAGTAACAATTACATTGACTAAAGTTAATGATAGATGGCTAAATGACACTACACATAATTTTAGTTAATAAAAAACATCTAGGTTTTTACTGAAGTGAACCCCGTAGGGGTCACTCAAAAATAAAAGACACTTAGGAAGAAATTTTAGATTTCTTCCTATTTTTTAATCTTTTTGTATTATAAAATTCTATCCAATCTTCTACTAGTGCTTGATATTCTTCAATGGATTTGATATCATTATTATACAAAGTTTCTTTTTTGAGAATCCCATGAAAACTCTCCATTGGAGAGTCATCAATAGGAGTACCTTTTCTAGACATAGAAATTTGTATTCCATTGGATTCACAAATGGCTTTGTATTCGTAAGATGTGTATTGGAAACCTTG
>DJSB01000013.1:0-13812 GCA_002437945.1 Christensenella sp. UBA6345
TCTACTGGGGGATATTTATTATTGATATAAAGGTATTAACGTTATTTATTAGTGTATAATATCCAAATATTAGATATAAGGTGTCACACGTATCACAAGGTGTCACACATAGGCAAAAATGCCGATAAATAAAGGGTTTTAATAACAAAACGAGTGCGACACTATGCAGATAAAATAAATAATTTTTTTACAAATATTTTCAAAAAATTGCTCTTCTTTATTTCTCTGTTAGCAAATAGTGATGATCGAGATAATGATTTACATTTGAAAATATCTTTGTGGTTTCAAATGTTGGCATACTATAATTGATAAAATTTTAACTTAAAAACATAAAAGTTTGCATGGGTAAATAGTGTCTATGCGGGAATTGTAAAATAGACTTAAATATTCTACGATCAAACAGTTTTAATGCTGCACATACTTATTAAATATTTATACAAATATGAAGTTTGGTGGTAAAATCAAAAGAAGTATCTTGATGATAGACTTGACAACACAGATTTACTATTCTGTACAGAATATGAAAAAGATATTTGTCACGAACTGTTACGAGTATGGTTACAAAAATTTATTGCATGAGTTTGACTTCCAATAGTCACACACCACTCACTTCGCCAGACGAACATAACATTGCAAATAATGGCAGGTGTAGACATGAAGACTGTATCAGCCAGAGCTGGCCATAGCAAAGTTTCAATCACCAGCGATATTTATTCCTATTTCTTGCAATCAAATGACAAAAAGCAAACACTATAATTAGATAAAATATTTGAATAATAAAAAGTCCCTAGGAGACTAAAAATCTCTTAGGGACTTTTTATATATTAAAAATTTTTTTTAATTTGTTTTTTATTAATATTCTTCTTTGTTTAAAAAATTCATCAAAATTTTTTAGTTCTAAAGAAATTCCAGGTGGATGATATTCAAAATCATTGCCTTCATCAACCCATTGTTTTAAAGGAGTTTTATTTTTACTTTCGTTTTCAGCTCCTTTTAAAAACTGAAGATTTGGAATTAAATTTCTTTTTTTCTGCCATTCTTTTTTCTTTTGTTCATCTAAATTAAGAACTTTAATATTTTTATCATCAAACGCAACGTCAGGATGACAATGGTCTTGATGAAAATTTACTTGACTTAATTTTAAATCAGGATACAAAAGAGAAAGAATAAAAAATGTATTGGTTCCTTTTTCGTAATTATCTAGCCAATAATCAATATCATTTTCTTCTACTATAAATTTTCTGTTGCCAGTTAGAGTTATATTATCAAACAAAGATAGAGTGAATGGAGTTTTTTTACAATCAATTGTTTTTAATGTGTTTCTTGTTTGATTAAGTGCATCATTAGAAGCGATGCCAAAGATTCGTTTAGCAAGAGCAACTGACAAAAATTTTTTTGCTTCTTCTTTACATTTTTTATTTTCATCAACATATTTTTTACTATACTTAAATTTTCCACCTTTGTAAATATAATAAGCTAAAGGCATAGTTGCGTTATAAGAAGTTAAGTATTCGTTACAAACACCAATATCTACTAATAAAGTGCTCATATCGTCAAGTGCCTTGTGAATACTTTTCCAATTTGTTTTAATGTCTTGTATAGTCTTTCTATTTAAAGATTTAATTTTTAAGTTTGTATCTGCATCAACCAATACTAAACACAAACGCATTAAATAATCTCTAGAAAAATTAAATTTATCTCCCTTATTGTTAATAATGTCTAATATATTTTCAACATTTTCCTTGCCATCTTTCCATCCATCAATAAGTGTAGAAAATAATAAATCTGATTTTGAAAGTTTATGTCCCGTTGAATTTACTCTAACAAAAATGTCTAATGCCGCATCATAAGAATTTTCTGTAATACTATAATAATGTATTAAACTATTTGATGTTGAATCATGTAATCTATTAAAGAGAGTTGATAAATCCTTTATACATTTACTGTGGTATCCTTTGCTGTTCAAATCTAAAATATAGTCAGTGGGGTCATCAAATGCTAGCATTTGATTGATTTTATAATAATTTCCATTGTTGGCTTCTTCTTTTGTTAAAAAACAAAATCTCTTTTGTGGCTTTTCATCATCTATTTCTGTAACAGAGTAATAACCAAGATTATAATAAAGCTCCTTTTTAACCAATGTTTTGGATTTTTTTTATCATTACCTCTTCCTCCCTTAAAATATGAGTATGAGCCATTGAATGCAATATTTAATGAGGTAATTCTTTGTTGTCCATCTAATACAATATAGTAGTCATTTTCTTCACCAAAAACATCAGATGCCTTTTCGTTTTTTGTTTCTCCTTTTTTGAAATTGGTGATGAAATAATACAAATTTAGTTTTTCGTTATTTAAATTTGTTCTGTTTGTTTTCCAAAAAATTAAAGAACCAACTGGATAGCCATCTATAATAGACTCAAATAAAGTTTCTATTTCCCAAAAATCCCAAACATACTCTCTTTGAATATCTGGTAGCAACAAATTTTTATGATTTACGAATTTTATTGCGTCCAAAGCACTCATATTTTCATATTTGCTGGATGACATTAACACCTCCCTTATAATTAATACAATTTGGTGTTCTCGGCGGGAATCGAACCCACAACAGATCTTTAGGAGAGACCCGTAATATCCGTTTTACTACGAGAACATATCTACTTTATTTTATATCACTTATGGCTGTCTAATGTCAAGAATTGCAAGATATGAAAGAGAAAAATGCTTGTAAAGTTTAGTCATATTTGCGTAAAAGATAAAATTTTACAGAAAGAAAAATTGCGTAATATTATGAAAATCAAGTATTGATTTTTTACATAAAAAGTGATAATATATATGTATATTTAGGAGGAATAATTGATGGAAAGAACATATTTAATGCTTAAACCAGGTTACGCATCAAAAGAAGTTATTTTAGAAGTAGAGAAAAGAGCGGCTGCAGCAGGGCTTGTTCTAGTAAATAGCGGACTTGTTGAACACACAAAAGAAAGTGCAGCACAACATTATAGCAACAAGGTTGGCGAACCTTATTATCCAGAACTTGAAGCATATATTACCAGTGGAAAATCCTACGGAATGGTTTTTGAAGGTAAAGACGCAGTTTCAGTAGGTAGAAAACTTATTGGCGCAGTAGAAGGTGGCCCACAAAAAGGTTCAATTAGATACGATATTCCAGTTATGTTTAATTTAACAACAGACAAAACTAGAAATGTTATTCATGCTTCTGATAGTGTTGAAAATGCTAAAAAAGAAATTGAAATCTATAGAAGACTTAGGGAGATGTATAAAAAGAATCATCCTACATATATATTTAAATGTGGAGATACATTTATTAGATAGGTATTTATAAAAAACGGCATATGCCGTTTTTTTGTATCTTGATATGGTAGATAATATCTGGTTATATTGTTTAAACATTGTAGTATTTGTGGTGTTATGATTATATACAAATGTTGTACATTGTGTAGTTATAGAAATATATTGTTTTGTACGTGGATTAATAGAAAGATATAGTGATGGTTGGTGTGTTAGATATTAAAAAAGTCTTATACTGAAGACCGATTCAATATAAGACAAAATTTTAATAGAATAATTCATCTAAAGATACATTAAATATTTCACATAATTTTTTTAAAAAAGTAATACTAGGCTCGGTGCGACCTTGCTCCCAATTGGCATAGCAACTTTCTACTACACCCAATAAATCAGCGACTTGTTTTTGTGTCAACCCGCTTGTTTTGCGACATATTTTTAAATTATTGCAAAATATTTTATCCATATTTTAATATTACCAAAAACTAGATAAAATATCTTGACACTAGACAAAATGTCTAGTAATATAATAAAAATAATGTTGGGAGAGCATGTATGAATTCTAATAGAAAAAATAATGATAACGCAAGTTTGTGTTTTAATTTCACGGCAGCATTACCTACGGTTTACTTTATTGGTTATATTCTAATTACAATAATGATGGCTATAACGTGTATAGCGGTTGGTGGTACTACATTTTTAGTTATCTGGGGAACACTAGTTATTATAGTTGTTGATATACTAATAATGATTATACACTGGAGTATTTGTGATTCAACAAAATACATTGTTAATGAAAAAACTATATCTATACAGTTTTCTATATTGGGTATTAAACATCGTAAAACTTATAGATTTGATAAGATAATGAGTATTGCATCACAATCAATATTGGGTTGTAATATGATTAAATTGTATATTGATCAAGGGAATATAGGTTGTAGATCATCAAAATGTGTAACATTTAAATGGGTAGATGATTATGATGTAATTGTTGGATTGTTAAATAGTTTGCTTTGTCAAGTCGACAATGACAAAAATGTTGCAGTAAAAATGGGCTATGAATATATCAACGCAATTAAAGAAAGAAACAATACAGAAGAAACTAACAATAATTCACAAATAGAAAATATAAAGTAATTGATAAATAAATTGGATAATAGTAACGACTATTGTATATTACAAAAAACACCACTTAAATTTAAGTGGTGTTTTTTCATATTAAAAACTAAAATAATCATTATATATTAAACTTTATCAAAAGAATAACCTAATTTTGTAACGACTTTTTCAAATTTGACAATATTAAATATGCCCCATTGAGTGCATACAACAACTATATTGCCATCGTTAAGTTGTAATGGATTCTGCATAAAGTATCTTTTGCCACAGTCTTTTATGTTTTCTGCATTGGCTACTGTTTCTACTACATTAAGCGAACCTTGTAAAGATTTATCAAATACGGACTTAAGTTGGTCTAGTGTTGGTTCGTTATCCATAACATACTTACTAATCACTGCTAAAACAAAACGGTTTTTTGGATATATCTTGTTTTCAAACATATATCTAGTTTTGTCACGTCCATCTTCTTTTACAGGTGTTTTTGCTTGATTCTGCAATATTAAGTTTTCTAACAACTCTACACGTTTCTTTAGTTGTTCAATTTCTTGTTCTATATTCATACCTATATAATATCATAATTACATTAGTTAAAGCAAGTTATCTAACAAAAACTATTGAAAAACTTAAAATATTTTCGAAAAACTATAAAAAACTATAAAAAACTATTTACAACTATAAAAAACTGTGATATTATGTAATCAATTACAAAGGAGATAGTTATGGAAAAGAAAATTATAACAACAGTTGCAGGAATTATAGAGAATAAAGACGGAGATATTTTGTGTACATTAAGAGACCAAGGTAAATATGATTATGTTTCTTTTAAGTGGGAATTCCCAGGCGGAAAGGTAGAAGCAGGTGAAACCCAACATCAAACTCTTGCTAGAGAATTAAGAGAAGAGTTGGATATAGAAGTAGAAATTGGACAATTCTACTATCAAGTTGAACATGATTACCCAGACTTCCATTTGTCTATGGCGGTATATGAATGTAAATTTACAGGAGACCATATGGCTATGAATGTTCATAAAGCATTAAAATGGGTTAAACCAAAAGACTTGCTTACTCTAGATTGGGCGGCAGCAGATTTACCAGTAGCAGAAAAAGTTTACAATAATATGAAATAATTTATGACGGCTTTTAGCCGTCTTTTTTATTTGTCTATCAATATTTCTGCTTACTAATTTTTTAGATTGAATTTTTAATAATACTTGCTCACATAAATAAGTAATTATTAATTAAGCATTAAAAATAATAAGAGTAGATTGTTAAGTGGGCGAAAATACAATACTTAATTTAAAGTTTGTGGTACAATATTATATAATAAAAAATCAAGGAATATAATATGGATATTAAAGTAGTAACTATATGTGGTAGTATGAAGTTTGCTAAAGATATGATGATTATTGCTACTGAACTTGAAAAGAAATATGGCTGGTGTGTATTGCAATGTGTATATGACATAACTGGCGAAATTACTAAAGAAGAAATGGACAACATAGTTAATGCACATTGGAAAAGAATTGATATAAGTGACGCAATATATGTAGTTAACATTAATGGATATATCGGTAATTCTACAAAAAATGAGATTGCTTATGCTATACAACACAATAAAGAAGTGATATATCATGAGAAAATAGATAATTAATTATTATCTTATTAAAAACATATTATAGTAAAGATAAGTTATTGTCTTTTTGAAGTGTTATTTTAAGTTAAACAGAAATTTTGGTTGTGTTAATATATAAATTTTGTTTATTAGTTGATTTTCTAGTAATTAATAAGTTATAATTATTTTTGTTTATAATACAATAATATGTTGTTAATTTGCAGGTATAGTTTAGTGGTAGAACAAGTGCTTCCCAAGCATTTAGTGCGGGTTCGATTCCCGCTACTTGCTCCATTTATAATATACACAATAGTTTGCGGGAATCGAACCAAGGTTCGCCCCTTGTCGGGCGGACCGCAAGCATGTTGCTCCCGGCTTTGACTAAAAACAGCCCACAGGGCTATTTTTTTAACGAGTCGCCCCCGCTACTTGCTCCATTTTTTTATTAATAATAGTACTTGCTCCATTTGTAATATGAATAATAGTTTGCGGGAATCAAGCCAAGGTGGGGTATGTTAAATATTTATTAGTAAAGCATTGGCTTAACAATAACCTAAAAAATTGTTTTGATTTAGTAATGAATTAATATTATTTAAAGACTTTTATAAAGTCTTTTTTGTTTACATTTATATTAAAATAGGGTAATCTGTTTATAGGCAAATGTTAATAACCTATTAATAATTGATTTAGGAGAAATTATGGCATCAAGTAAAGAATATAGAGATTATATATTAGAGCAATTATCACACTTAAATCCTACATATAAGTCCATGATGGGTGAATTTTTGATTTATGTTAATGGTGTTTACTTTGGTGGTATTTTTGATAATAGGCTACTAGTAAAAATAACAGATACTAATAGTAAATATCAATTACCTATACAATTGCCCTATGATAATGCAAAACCGATGTATTTAGTGGAAAATGTTGATGACCGTGAATATCTTGAATCTTTGGTTATAGATACAATAAAAGGATTAAGATAATGAGCAAATATTTTAAGTTATGGGAATATATTAAAAATACTAATAAATCAGAATGTACTTTAAGTTTTGATCAAATTATGGATATTTGTGGATTTAACATAGACCATTCTTTTTTAAGTTTTAAAAAAGAACTTAATGATTTTGGTTATGAAGTTGTAAAAATATCCATGAAAGAGAAGAAAATATTGTTTAAAAAAATATCGTAATTGTGTAATATTAGAGACTTTTACGTATTGTGTTTAATTATAATTATTGGAGCGAAAAATAATGGAAAAATATTATAAAGTAGAGACATATTTACCTAAGGAAGCATTAGAGAATATTAAGAATGGGCTGTATGCTAATGGTTTTGGTAAAATAGGAAATTATGATTGTTGCCTATCTTGGTATCCAATCAATTCTTCTTGGAGACCAGTTGACGGGGCTAATCCATATTTAGGAAAAGTGGGCGAGATAGAGTTTGCCCCTGAATACAAACTTGAATTTAGATGCGAAGAAAAAGATTTACAACTTGCTGTAAAAACTATAAAAGAAAATCACCCATACGAAGAAGTATGCATTAACATAATACCTATTGTTGTGTTATATATTTAGGTATTTTATAATTACTACAATCAAGATTTTTAAATCAATGAAGTTTAATGAAAACAAAAACACTTAAAAATTAAGTGTTTTTTATTTTATTTCTTTAAATAAAGCATATATACTTTTTTGCAAGAATAATCACTACCAATCTTAAAATTAAAACTATTGATATATTGTTTTAGTATATCAATTTTTTCTGTATCAATTAGATTAGAAATTGATGGATATTCTTCTACTTCTAAAAAATCGCCCAAGTCTTCTACATGACTTAAGATTATTGTTTTTTCGCCATTTTTATAGTAAATATTTTTTTGTTTTAATGTAACCCAATTGGTATAACCGATATTGGTCATTACTTTACGACTGTGGACTGCATCGTCTAATTCTTTTATAATTTTTTCTTCACCTATAGCACTATTATGGCTGTCTAGATTTTCTAATTTACGTATTAGCATTGCTGTAGGTGTTTTACTTTTTAATGTGGTGTAACAACGTAAAACTACACTAGTAACTACTAAATCAGAATATGATGCGTTTTTTAAGGAATCGTTTTTCAAGTTTGTATAATAATCGTCTTGAATATTTAATTCTTCGGTTTTAGAAAACCCTAAATTAGTTAACTTTCTTTCTATATCTTTTAAATCTTCAAATACTTGAACAGTGATTTCGGTTTGCGCCATATCAAGACCCCTTATGTAATTAAATTAATCTATTAATATGTTAGCATTTTTATAGTTTCATGGCAAATGTTTATTTTTATGCTTTCATAATTTAATTGGTGATTATTGTCCAATTAAAATTACTCTTAACTTTATGATTGGAGTTGCTTTTTGTTTTAGAACTTTAATGTTATAATAGAAAATACAAAGGGGTATATAGATATGTTTGAAAAAGATAATTATAAAATAAGTTTGATTAATCGTGATGGTTTAGAATTACGTGGATATTACAACAAAGTTAATAGCAAACAATGCGTTGTCGCTTTTTGTGGATTTGGTGGTAATTGCGACAAAATATTTTGTGCTATAGCCGAACAATGTGAAAAGAATAATATAAGTTTTCTATTTGGTAACACGCAGGGTAGTTATGTTAGAAAAATGTTAAAACGTCATTTGCCAGATGGTAGTATTGTAGAAGTTGAAAAGGGTGCATTTAATGAAGACTTTGACGAGTGTGTGTTAGATATGAGTCAGTGGATTGATTATGCGGTAAAAGAAGGTTTCGAACAACTATATTTATTAGGTGCTAGTATTGCTTGTAATAGAATAGTTAATTATCTTAATCATTATCAATATCCCAATAATATTAAAAAAGTAATATTATTATGTCCACAACATTTAAGACCCCAAACTGATATTAATATGCTTAACGAAACTGAAAAACTGATGGCGGAAAATCGTCCAGAAGAGATTTTGAAAGATAAATTTTTTGGCTATTGTGAAGTTACTGCAAGGACAAACTATAACATATCTCATAATGACCAGTTGGATAATTTACCTTATCTCACTGGTGGTAATTTTGATATGCTAAAAAATATACGATTACCTATTAGAGTGGTTATGGGTTCGGTTGATGAAGGAGTGGTTGACTATACTGACAAAAGTGCTAAAGACTGCATGGAAGTGCTTAAAAACAATGCTCAAGATTTAAACTATGAGATAATTGAAGGTGGTAGACACAACTTTAAAAACAAAGAACAACAAGTCGGCGAAACAGTGATTAAGTATGTGATGGAGTAGGAGTAATATGGAATACTATACAACATATAATTCGCCTTTAGGCAGGATATATCTTTATAGCGATGGTGAATATCTGACGGGGTTGTGTTTTGATAAATCTTTAGATATGTTAAAGCATAAGTCCAATTATACTGAAAAAGAATTAAACATCTTTAAAGAAACTAGTAAGTGGCTTGATATTTATTTTAGTGGACATAATCCGGATTTTACTCCAAAGTATAAGATTAACAATCTTACACCTTTTAGAGAAAAAGTTATTAATATTATGTGTGATATACCTTATGGACAAGTAATCACTTATAATGATATAGCATGCATAATTGCCAAAGAAAAAGGAATTAAAAAAATGTCTGCTCAAGCAGTAGGTGGTGCTGTCGGCTGGAATCCTATATGTATTATAATCCCATGCCATAGACTCGTAGGTAAGGGTGGTAATTTAACTGGCTATGGTGGTGGAATAGATAATAAGATAAGACTATTAAAAATTGAAAATAATGATACAACTAAATTTTTTAAACCAAAAGAAAAATAATACACATGGCAATATATTACAACATAAAATATGTTGTTGACATATTTATAAGACTTTTTGACAAAAAGTGGTATTTATTAATATTTTAAATTTTAAGTTTAATGCAAAAATATATTTAATTTATGTTTTAATAATCAGTTAAATATTATATAATGTAAATAGTTAAATATGATTAATGTTTAAGGAGAATAATATGGAATTACAAGAAATATTATCAAAGTGTGACCATACACTTTTAAAGCAAACAGCAACTTTTTCGGACATACAATCTATCTGTGACGATGGTATAAAGTATAATACAGCATCAGTTTGTATACCGCCTTGTTATGTAAAAGATGCTAAAAATTATGTGGGTGACAAGTTAAGTATTTGTACTGTTATTGGTTTCCCTAATGGGTACAATACCACCAAAGTTAAAGTGTATGAAACCGAGCAAGCAATACTTGATGGTGCTGATGAAATTGATATGGTGATTAATATAGGACAATTAAAAGCACACAACTATGACTATGTCCTTAATGAGATTGTCGAGATAAATAAAGTGTGCAAAAAGTATGGCAAACTTCTTAAAGTAATCATTGAAACATGTTTACTTACTGATGATGAAAAAATTAAAATGTGTAATCTTGTTACTGAAGCAAAGGCTGATTACATAAAAACATCTACTGGATTTTCTACCGCTGGTGCAACAAAAGAAGATGTAACACTTTTTGCACAGCATATAGGTAAAGACGTAAAAATAAAAGCAGCAGGTGGAATATCTAACCTTGCTGATGCTGAAGAATTTATTAAACTAGGTGCTAGTAGACTGGGTACTAGTCGTATTGTAAAAATAGCAAAAGAGACAATTAAGTAAAATATTGTTGTAGATAAAAATGGCATTAATTATGGTCAATCATGTTAATGCTATTTTTTTCTTTTTGTATAAAATAATTGATATATTTTTTTTGTTGTGATATATTAAAACTACCGAACGGTAGTCTATATTACTTTAGGGGCGTTTATGTTAGATAATAGAAAAGAAGAAATTATTATGGCTACATTAAGACTTGCATCTGAAAAAGGTCTGGGTGCAGTGTCTATGAATATGATTGCTGAAAGCGTAGGCATAAAAAAACCATCACTTTATAATCATTTTAAATCAAAAGATGAATTAATAGATAGTATGTATCAGTACTTAAGAGAGCGGGCAAAAGAAAAGGCTAATGTAGAGATAAATTTTTCTGTTTTTGAAAGTATGCCTATAAATGATATTTTGAAAACTATGGTTAATAACTACATTACTATGAATAATGAAAGCAATGTAAAAATGTTTTACAAAGTGATGTATTCCGAGCGTGCTATATCTAAAGTTGTGGCAAAGATTATACTCTCTGAAACTGAAAGAATGATTAATGCAACTAAAGAAATATTTTTAATATGCGAAGAAAAAAAATTATTAAAATTTGAAGATGTTCAATTGTCTGCGACTAGTTTTGCTTTAACTATTCATGGGTTTATGGATTATGCTTATGATAAGGAGTTTTGTATGTCTGAAACCCCTGATAAAATTAAGTTGTTAATTAATAGATATATAGATATTTTTTGTAATGAACATGAAATAAAGGGGAAATGATATGAAAAAGAAATTATTAAATTATTTAGGATTATTGGGAGTTGTGAGTTTTGTTTCTTACACTATAGCCGTTATATTTTCGCCACTTGCATATCCGGGTTATAATTGGTTAAAACAAGCAGTAAGTGATTTAAGTGCTGCTGATGCACCATCTTTAGGACTATGGAATCAATTAACTAGTTTGTATAATGTTTGTGAAGTATTGTGTGCAACTGTAGTGTGTATAGGTATACAAAATAATAAGTCCAAATTATTAAGAATAGGTGTTTATCTTTTTACTATTATGGAATTTATTTCTGCTGTTGGCTATCGTATGTTCCCGCTATCTACTAGTGGCTATGCTGGTTCTTTTCAAGATGTAATGCATATGATAATTACCGCTGTTGTGGTATTGTTGTCTATTGCATCTTTAGTTTTGATTATAATTGCTGGGTTTAAAAATAAACAATATAAATCATATTCGATTTGTGCTATAGTAGCATTAAGTATGATGCTTGTAGGTGCGTTGGGTATGAAGATAGTGCCTGTGGATTATTTTGGTGTAGTAGAAAGATTTAGTGTGTTTGCGGCTACTGGATTTAATGCGGCATTGGGTTTACATTTGTTCTTTGCAAAAGTAGATGTTCAATCTAATCAATTACAAGAAGAAACTAGTTTGTATTTGGATAACAAAGGAGAGTAATATGGAAAAAACAATTTATCCTAGACCACATGATAAACAAATTGTATACTTAAAGAATGTTATTACTAGGGACAATATTATTGTTGGGGATTATACAATTTATAATGATTTTGTTAATGACCCAGTAGATTTTGAAAAGAACAATGTATTGTATCAGTATCCTATCAATAATGATAAACTCATTATTGGCAAGTTTTGTTCGATTGCTTGTGGTGCAAAATTTATGTTTACTAGTGGTAATCACTCTTTGCAATCACTATCTACATATACTTTTCCTATATTTTTTGATGAATGGAAACTAGATAAAAAAGATATTAAATCTGCATGGGATAATAAAGGTGATATAATAATCGGCAATGATGTATGGATAGGCTATGAAGCAGTTATTATGCCAGGAGTAAAAATAGGAGATGGTGCTATTATTGCAACAAGAGCAGTTGTGACTAAAGATGTGCCACCATACACTATTGTTGGTGGTGTACCTGCACGTCCAATTAAAAAAAGATTTGATGATAATACAATAGATAAACTTTTAAAAATTAAGTGGTGGAATTGGAGTAAAGAAAAAATTAAGCAAAATATATTTTTAATTCAACAAGGTAAAATTGATGAATTAATTAAAAATATTTGATATAGTATGATATAATTAAAAAAGGGTTAATTTATGGGGATTTTTAATTATATTGGATTAATAATAATATGTTTGATAATGATACCCAATATTATATTTGCTTTTACTAATCGTGATGGATTTATCAATATCTATAAAAATAAGGGTGTAGAAATTTGCGAGCAAATAGGAAGGTATGGTTGTTTTATATTTATGATAGTTAACATACCATACACATATTTTAATTTTTGGTTTACCAATGCCATGATTGTATATGCTATTGTAAATACACTACTAGTGTTTGGGTATTTAGTTATTTGGATTGCTTGTTTTAAGAAAAATAGTGTGTTTAAATCACTTTCTCTATCTATTTTGCCATCAGTTATGTTTTTGTTTAGCGGGGTTATGCTTGCTAGTATTCCTTTAATTATTTGTGCATTAATTTTTGCTCCAACCCATATATTGATTAGTTATAAAAATAGTGTAAGTAAATAGTATAATATAATGTAGTTATGTTAAAAAGGTTGAATTATATTATCGGAAGTTATACAAAAATATTGCTTTGGACTGCTTACGTCTAATTTACGATGACTAACTATAATGATTTCTAATATACTGTAATTAGTATCATATCAATAAATAATATAATGACACGGATTTTTTAATTTCTATTTACATTAAATACTTGACAATATCGTATAGTTACAATATACTAATCTCGTTATGTGAATAGAAAAGTGTCACTATATATAGTGATAAATATAAACGAATAAAATAACTATTCTATTAATCAATCAATCAAAAATTGTCGAACATTTGGTTCGTGCTGATGTGGCACAGTCGGTAGCGCACTGCCTTGGTAAGGCAGAGGCCACGGGTTCAAGTCCCGTCATCAGCTCCATTAAACAAAAGTCGCTAAAACGCCTAAAATCACAGGCTTTTAGCGGCTTTTTTAGGAACGTAAGGTTCTGTGAAGATGGTTCTTATTTTTATATTTTTAACGACAATTTTAAATAAAAA
>DJSB01000013.1:13887-16674 GCA_002437945.1 Christensenella sp. UBA6345
ATGTCAAAAACGAAAGCATTTGCTGTCAAATTTATTTTCATTCTATTAAATTTAAATCTTATCTAACCATTTACTTTATCGAAATCAATTTCTTGTTTTTTAATTAGTGGAATACCATATTTACCAACTGTTTTAAATTCATTTCTTACTAGTTTAAGTTTTTTTAGTTGACACTATTTGGAAATTTTGATGATTAATCACAAGTGTTGAAAAAGATGCGGAATATTATGCTAATATTTCTGAAAATAAACTAATTGAAAACACTTTGAAAATGTTTAAATTTTTATTGCCTGACGAAGTAAATCAAATGGAGCAATGGGAGAATAGCCACATTAAATTTTAATAAAAGGAGCAATTATGAGAAAATTTATCAGAAGATTGTCATTTTGCTTTGTAATATTGCTTTCTTGTGTAAGTTTTTGTGCTTGCTCACCAAGAAAAGATAATACAGATCCAAAATCGAAAGATTACCCCAATATTCCTAATGAAATTTTAAGCGAAGTTAACGAAGTGGTTACTCCTGAAATGTTTGGTGCAGTTGGCGATGGTATAACAGACGACACTGAAGCGGTGCAAAAATGTCTTGCAAAATATGCTGATAATAAAAGTGTTTGTGCGTTAACAAAAACTTATGCTTGTTCTTCAAAATATTTTAAAGACCAAAACAATCTTTTGCAAGGCATTAGAGTTTATCCAAACACTTACATATATCTTTCTGGTTCGCTTGTGGCTCATGCTAATGATGGACATGGAATTAGCCTTCAACTTTTTGAATATAACGGAGATAATGGCTTATACAAAAATAGAAATATTACAATAACAGGTGGTGGAACGATTGACGCTTTTGGACAAGATGAAAACACCACAAGATATAACTCAATGCTTCGTATGGGGCATGGCGAAAATATAAAAATTGAAAATATAACTTTCAAAAATGCAACTCGTTATCATGGAATGGAAATCACTTCTTGCAAGAATGTTTTAATAAATAATTGTAAGTTTGAAGCCTTCTATGCTCATAATTCTTGCGATAAAAACACCGAAAAAAATCATAGTGTTATCGGCCCACACGAGTTTATTCAAATTGAAGAATTAGATAGTGGTGGTTCGGGTGGAATGACACCATATGATAGTCCTATCGTACCAGAAGATATAACCATTTCAAATTGCACTTTTTCAAGTGGTAATGGCGAATTATATAAAGCCATTGGCGACCATGGTAAAAGAAAATACACATATAAAAATATCAAAATTTTAAATAATACATTCAAAAACACAACAAAAAACCTTGGATATGATGAAAAAGTTAATCCTAGCAATAATTGTGTCGTTGGTTTCTATACAAAAGTTGATGGACTTGAAATTTCTGGAAATACTTTTAAAAACTGCAATGCAAATGCAATTTGTGCTTCTGGTAATGTTGAAATAAAAAACAATACATTCAAAAATATTTTGCTTGGTGGAATATCGGTTTTGTTTGATAGCGAGATAACGATTTCTGATAATTCTTTTGAAAATATAGCAACTTACAATGTTTCAAATAATGACAACTACTTCTCTTATATAAAAATAGGAAATAACGAAAGTGCAATTAAAGTAAATGCAATAATAACAAGCAATATTTTTAAAAATGAAAGTGAAATGAATATTAAGATTTTAGATTTCTATGAATTTAGTAAGTCTACATACACTTATTCCAACAATCAAGAAATCGGCAATTTTGATAAAAATTTGATTGAACAAGTATGTAAATAAAAAAAATAAAATAATTAAAAAAATCTCTTGACTCTCCAGTTACGGGAGCAATTAGAATATTTAAAAAAGGAGATAAGATGTTAAAAATAGGAGAATTTTCTAAACTAGCAAAGATGACAGTTAAAACTCTTCGCTACTATGACGAGATAGGTCTATTAAAACCAATATTTGTCGACGATAATGGTTATAGATATTATCAAATAGAACAATTAAATGATTTACTTAAAATTGCTTCATTAAGGAATCTTGATATGCCTTTGACTGACATTAAGGAAATAATAAATAATAACGATATGCTAGAGATTTTAATCAAACATCAAAAAAGTTTAGAAAATGAACTTGTAAACAAACAACATCAAATCTCTTTGATAAAAAACTATATTGAAAAAGCAAAGAAAGGAGATTTTATGAAAAATTATATTGCTAAAGAAATTGTTGTGCCAGAAAACATTGTGTATTATAAGCATGGAGTTATTGATTCCATGGCTGATATTGCTACATTTGTGTTGGGAGCAGGATCGGAATGTGCTCAAAACAACCCAAATTTAAAGTGTAAAGGTTATTGCTATGTAACTTATACTGCAAAAGAGTATAAAGAAAAAGATGTTGAACTTGAATATGCTGAAGCAGTTGAAGGTTTTGGCAAAGAGAGTGAAAATATTAAGTTTAGAGTAGATCCCGAAATTCATGCATTATCTGTAATTCATAAAGGTCCATATAATGGACTATCCAAAGCCTATGCTTTTGCACTTAATTATGTAAAAGAAAAAGGCTACAAGATTGTGGCACCGATTAGAGAAGTTTATATAAATGGATGCTGGGATACGGCATCCGAAGAAGATTATCTAACCGAAATCCAAATTCCAATTAAATAATTTTCAACATTATAATAAACAAAATAAAAATCCCCACCTTTTTTAGACAGGGATTTTTTTATTTAATTAACTTCTCAAAAGAATTAGCATTTAAAATAGTATTTGACATAAACTGACGCAGAATCAAAATTATGAATCCATTGTGAAGCAATGGTAG
>DJSB01000038.1:0-4010 GCA_002437945.1 Christensenella sp. UBA6345
ACAGATGGACCATGCATACTGCTTATAGGCATATCATAATCTTTTGGACAAAATAGTTTGTATTCTTTTATCTTGCCTTTGTATTCAGGGTGATCAAGTGCTAGTGGTTGATCTATTATTGCTACATTTACACCTTTGCCAGTTATGCCTAGTTTATGTAAATCACAGATACCTAGGGGTGGCTTCTTTCCATATTCTAAAATTTGTTTTGGTAGGGTATCATCAGTCCATTGTGTATCAAGATTGTAAGTTAATGTTTTTAATATATCAGTATTGGGAGTCGTATATAATTTGTGTGTATCTTTGTTCCACTCCATATATCTTATATCATCGTATAGTTCCATAAGTGCTCCTTTATCAATTATTGTATATCAATTAGTTCGATACTATTGCCGTGTTCTTTAACTATGTTTAATAAATCTGAAGTTTTCAACCACACTGTTGCAGTATTTTCGTTAGGGTGTACACCTATAATATTATTAATCATAAATTCTTTATCAATATACACTTTGACTATTTTATCCTTGTCATTTAATACACCTAGTGGAGTTACCGAACCAGGGATTAAACCCAGAATATTCATAAGTTCGTCATCATGAGCGAAAGATAAGTGTCTAGTATTGTATTTATTTTTAAAATCTTTTAAATCGACTCTCTTATTCGCTTTTACCGAGATTAAATAATAGTTGGCTTTTTTATCATCTCTAACAAAAATATTTTTGGCATCGCCATCTGGATAAGGAAATTCAATCTCCGCCATATCAGCCATATTGTAGGCTGGTTTGTGTTCGGTAATTTCGTACCATATATTCTTTGAATTAAGAAATTCGTATACTTGTTGTTTATTCATATTTATCCCTTGTTAATCTATCTTGTTGTTTTTAATTAGTTTTATAATTTTATTGATAGAAGTGTCAATATTAGTAAGAGTGTAGTCGTTAACAATTATATAATCAAATTCATCTTCATTATAATCATTAATTGCATTATCACGAATTTTTATATAACTTTTTGATATATTATCACGAGCAGAAATTCTATTAATTCGCATCTCATCATCATGTGCTTTAACTAATATTTTTACGTTACTATTGTTCCAGTATTTTGTTTTTGGTAATAGAACCCAGTCCAGTACAGCATTTTCTTCTAGTATTTTATCAATTTGGTTTTCTATAAATTCTTGTGTGATATTGTTAAACTTGATTGTTAAATTGCTAGTAGGGTTATTGAAAATTATTTTACCTATAGATTTTCTATTGATTTTTCCGTCCATACCCATAATTGATTGACCGAAAATATCGTATAATTTTTTACACATTGTCTCATCACTATATATCATATGCCCAATTTTGTCTATGTCGATATATTGATAATTTAATTGTTGGGCAAGACGATGGGCAAAAAAAGATTTGCCACTGCCTGATTTACCAGTAACTAATATATGCATATTACACTCCTTATCATAGATATTTTACAATATTAAGTTAATAAATCCAACTTATATATTAATTTTTTTGATACAAAACCATTATAAAATTTTATTATAAGTGTAAATACAAATAATGCTTTGTAATATGCACAATCAATTATAATAAAATGACAAAAAAATTATATTGTGATATTATATATAGCGAAAAATACACAATTATATTAACATATGTGCATTATTAGTAATAAATATAATTTGTTATTTATACAATTACGATGATATACATTAATAATGTGTTTTTTGGGGGATTTATATATTGAGAGAAATAGGAATAAAAGAAAGAGAATTTTCTTTGTTGCAACATTCTAAACTTTTGGCCAGTATGGCAAAGATAATAAGAGATTATGCTTATTGTGACTTTAGAAAAAAGTATGATATAAATAAGTATTCAAAAGAGAAAAAACAATTTGACGATGCTTATAATAAACTTGATCAACTTATGAATGATACTGGGCTTGATACTGGCGAAACTATTTTGGACTATTATCAAGATTTATATTATACATATTTTACCAAAGATGGTGTATTAAAACTTAATTATACTGATGGTGGATATGAGAGTAATTTACCAAAATTCTATTCTACTTTTAATGTTGTTATTCGTTATGTATTAGCCGAACTAGATACTTATTCCAATATTGCTATGCATAATGCTAAACGTGAATTGCTGGATGCTGTTATTACATCTGCTACCGCCTTGAAAGGATATTATTGTTATGGATTAGTTAATTTTCTTGATAGCAATGTTCCTGATAATAGATATGTTGATAGTGCTTTTACTTATCCTTATTTAGTTGAAGGCGGTGAGCCTGAACTTCAAGGATTATTAAGTATTATGTATTCTTTCGGTGATTTAAAAGTAGATAGCAGGTATATTAATAACACTATCATTAATACTATATTTTCAGATACTAGTGTTAAAGTAATATCTAATGCACTTGAGCGTATAACTGTATCACCAGAAATTAAACAGCAACAAGTAAATCGATCATTAAATAATGATGATTATTATAACACAATTGTTAAATGCTGGAAATCAGTAAGTGGTGTTAAGAATGACATAGGAAAGATAAAGAAAAATCTGATGTCAGATGCTGGTTATGCATTTTTTGATGTTGAAACTAGTGTTATGGCGGCTTGTTCAAAAGTGTCTAATCTTAAACTTGAAAGTCCTAGTCCGAAGATTGAAACAATGTTTGTAAAAACACAAGAACAATTAGAAGTAGAAAGATTAGAGCGTGAGAAGAAAGAAAAAGAAGAGCAAGAACGTCAAAGGCTAGCAAAGATACGTAGACGTGAAGAAGAAGATCGTATCGACAATATGCCAATCACTGAAAAAGGTTTGAAAGGCTTAAGATTAAGGATTAAACAAAGAAACTTAAAAATAAAACATATGCAAGAGCGTGCTGAAGAAGATAGATTGATACAAGAAACAGACGCAAGGCTTGCACGTAGTAAGGCTAAATTTGAGCGTAAGATAATAAAACGCAAAAATAAAGAAAGTCGTGATGAATATTTAAAACATCTTGGCACAAAACAGAAGATATTATTTTGGATTAAGTATCCTTTCTTTGTCTTTGGTATGTGGTTAAAATCAATATGGTTAAGATTATCAAGTATTTTTAAAAAGCCTAAAAATGCTGAAGATAATCAAACTTCAAAAACAGAATCAGATAACACAGCAAATAATGTGTCTGATACTTCATCTAAAGTTACAAAAGAAAAGACAGAACATGGTGCTAACTTATCACATTCGTTTACTGGAATTACTTGGGATTTCTTATTATATATTATAGTACCAATTGTAGCATGTATAATATTTGTTATATTGAAAAATGTTGGGGCATTAGATGCGATTTTTAATTTCTTTGGTAAACTTGCTAAAAATGTTATTTCTTATCATAAATTATTTAGTTGGGAAGATGCTCTTAAACATTTTGTTATAGATTCGGATTGGCCAACAATAGTTATGGTTATAGTTATGATACCATACATAATTGCTAGAGTTGCATTATTCTTTATTGAATTAATTTGGTTTATTGTAAAAGCAATCGTAATGTGGATACTTTCTTTATTGTTTTGGATTTTGGCAGTTACTATACCATATGTTTTGCCAGTTGCAATCTGGATTGGTGCAATGGCACTTGTGTTAAGGCGTACAAAATATGAAAGTAATCGTACACCAACTATGATAATTTTTACAGTATTAACAATAATTATATGTGTGGCATCAATGATTATATTTTTCATTTAATTAAAAAGTTAAAGTAGCGGTATGTTACTTTAACTTTTTTTATATTAAAAGGTGTATAAGTATTACAATTAATATATGTAAAATATTAATGTTGTTTATGTTTGTTAAATAAAATTAATAAGGAATAATATTAATAAAAATATTAAAAATATTCTTGCTTTTATTCGTGTTATTTGATATTATAATTAAGCAATTTGAAATATTTGCCGAAATGGCGGAATTGGCAGACGCACGGGACTCAAAATCCCGCGATAGCAATATCATGTG
>DJSB01000038.1:4061-4240 GCA_002437945.1 Christensenella sp. UBA6345
TCAAGTCCCACTTTCGGCACCACTACAATAATTAATAAGCACTACGTTGCGGGATTTTGAGTCGATACTCAAACTCCTGTCGGAGCCAGACCGCAAGCAAGTTGCTCCCGGCTTTGTCTAAAAACAGTCCACAGGACTATTTTTTTTAACGAGTCGCCCCGCGATAGCAATATCATGTG